>JAJYMR010000166.1 GCA_021786815.1 Deltaproteobacteria bacterium | reverse complement strand
AAGGCCCTGTCCTTTCCGGCAGAGCCTTTTCAGAAGAAAAGCCCCTACCGATGTCCGGCATCAGCAGGGGTCATCATCTCACTTGCGCGAGCGCTTTCGGTGGAACCCCATCACCCGTTTTGTGACTGACATCAAATAATCGCGCCGACGCTCAGTCAAGAGGGCCAATGATGGGCAACTCAAGGTCGTTCGGACGCTGCAGAGTCATGGACGACCGTCCGCTCGCGGGTGAACGAATAGCCGGCGTCGGATACAAATTGAAAACGCCCCGTAATTTCAATAGTTTTTGAATCACGCGAGAGTGGCGGAACGGCAGACGCGCCGGACTTAGGATCCGGTGCCGCAAGGCGTGAGGGTTCAAGTCCCTCCTCTCGCACCATCCGGCTCTTTTTCCTTGCCCGGCGCTGACCCGGGAGCGCGTCGCACTCGGACAACGTTTTTTCGCCATCGCCGACCCGAAAGGCCACATATCGCGGCGAAAGCCCCTGGCCGTCATGCTTGTTCATCCTGGAGCGTCCGCGCGAATCGCGGCAAAACCATCGCGGCCGATACGGCAAATCCTGGTAAAAAGGAAATTCCACGGCAAAAGCATTTCCTTATTTTCTTTCCCGCGCCGCCATCGGCCGTCCCGGCATCATTTTCTGAATGAAGCGGTAGTGTCCCCGCTTCGGCAGGCGGGTAGGACTCCTGCTGTCCCGGGTTTGAGTCCGAGACCGGCTTCGCGTCACGTTGCCGAAAAGGCAATCTCCTTGCCCGCCGGCCAGCGAACGTGGGTCCGGCTCGACTCACCCGGGACACGAAGGGACACCTTCGCGCGCCCCATGACCGGGTCATTCGGGGCAGGAGGATGGTTGTGAACCCACGATTCCCACAGCAAAGCGCCCTTGCTCTCGGCGAAGCCTCGCTGGCTTTTCGGTCCATCGGCAGGCATGTCGGCGAGTTGAAGACCGGGGCAGTGACCGAGTGAGGAGGCGCTTGTCACCGAACGGGCGAGCCTGATTCCGGAGCTGGCCTTGCGTGACTCAATCTTGATCGCAAAAGACTGCGCGCCACGACTCGCGCATCCGCCTTGGAGCACCGAGCCGGACGCGGGCATGCGCCCACGCGTGCCGGCCTAGGCCCCGGAGTGCAGATGGCCAAGAAGTCCAGCATCGACTTTGCCAGCGTAATCGGCCTTGCGCTCGGGCCGATGTGTATCCTGCTCGGACAGTATATCGAGGGCGGCGACCCTTCGAGCCTGCTGCAAAAGAGCGCCGCGCTGATCGTTATCGGCGGAACGGTCGGTTCCTGCCTGGTCTCGTTTTCTTCGCCCTACCTGATAGCGGCAGTGCGGGATCTTCACAAAGTCATCTCGGAACCGGCGCCCGATCCGTACGAACTGATCGATAGAATCGTCAATTACAGCACGATTATGCGCAAGGAGGGCCCGGTCACCCTCCAGCGCCATGTCCGCACCGAGACCTATCCGATGCTGCGCAAGGGCCTGTCCCTCATCGTAAGCAATATCGCGCCCGCCGCGATCAGCTCGATTCTCGAGCGCACCTTTCAGGACAGGGTTCGGCTTGCGAACGCCGGGGCGGAGGTGTTCGAGGCGGCCGGCGGCTACCTGCCCACCTTCGGGATCCTGGGTGCCGTGCTGGGCCTCATCCACACGATGTCCGACCTGAACGACCCGTCAAAGGTTGGTATTGGAATCGCGACCGCGTTCGTCGCAACCGTCTACGGCGTGGGACTGGCCAATCTGATCGCCTTTCCGATAGCGAAGAAGATTCGCTCTCGCGCGGTGACCGAAAAACAACTCGACAAGATTGTCATCACGGCCATCAGCAACATGAAGGCGGGACTGGCCGGCGCTCCATTGCGGCAGCTTCTCGCCGAGAGCATCGGCGCCGGCTCTTCGTCCGCCGGCACGAACGCGAAATCAGGCACCGTGTCCGACCTCCAACAGCGCAAGACCGGATAGCCGCGGCGCGCATCCTGCCCTCCGCGCGCATCCGGCGCGCAAAGAGCCCCTGCTGACTGGTTGTCAGGCTAACCGCGACAGTCCCTGCTTGATCCGCTTATGTGGTTGTGATGAAAGTCGTTTGGCAGGCTGGGGGGAAACTCTCATCGCTGTGCTCGCTATATAGTCAGCCTGCGGGAGGGGAGGGGCATGGCCTACACTATTCGTCCGCTGTCTTTCGCGGAAGTTCTCGACCGCGCATTCGCAGTATTGAAAGACCATTTCTGGCTCATCGTAAGTATCTCGGCGGTAGTGTATCTGCCGTGGGGCGCGATGCAGGTATTTGAGCAACTTGCGTCCGCGCCGCTTCGGGTCGTGATCGCGATCGTCTCCGGCCTTGCCTTGCTCATTGCGGCGCCGGTGATGGGTGTTGCGGTTGCAACGGCCGTCGCGAAGGTCTATCTCGATCAGCCGACCACGGTTGATGAAGCGTACCGCTCGACGGGCTCCATCCTGGCGCAGGTTCTCGGAACTTATCTTGTGTCGGGCCTGCTGCTCATCCTGGCCTTCATCGCACTGGTAATCCCGGGGATCTATTTTGCGATCTGCTGGGCGCTGCTCCCGCCCGTGATGGTCATCGAGCAGCGTTTCGGGATGGCGGCGATGCGCCGCAGTCGGGAACTGGTGCGCGGCGTATGGTGGCGTACGCTTGGAATCGCTGCGGTCGCGGCGGTGATCGCCCAGATACCGGCGTCCGCGCTCAACTTCTTGTGGGTGCATATCCCGATTCTCGGGCCGCTGCTTTACGCCGCGACGCTTGCGGTGAGTTCCACCTACAGCGCGGTCGTACTCGTCATCTATTACTTCGACCGCCGATGCCGCACCGAGGATTTCGACTTGCGCCTGCTTGCCGAGCAGATACGGGCGGAAACCGGAGGCGCGGCGCCGGCGGTGCCGGGGACTTCCTCAATTGCCTGACAGATCCGACGCCGCCGTTCGCGAACTCGCGCGCCGGATCCTCGCGCGTCCCGAGTACGCGAAAGCGACCTCGGATAACCACATGGCGGAATTTCTCCACCGGCTTCTCGACTGGATCGGCCGCCTCGGCATCCTGCGGGTTGAAGAGCCGATTTTGTACTGGATGATCATCATCGCGCTCGTGGCCGCGCTCGTCGGGATGCTCGTGCATCTCGTATGGACGCTGCAGGCGGTGCTGCGAATGCCTGAACCGCCGGCGCGCTCGATAGCCGCGAGCGCGGCGCTGCCCGACCTGGCCGGCGAAGCGGAAACGCTTGCCGCGAACGGCCGTTATCTCGAAGCGGCCCATCGGCTGATGCTCGCAAGCTTTCGCTCTTTGGTGGAACGCTCGGTGCTCGAACTCACTCCGGATCGGCCGAACCGATGGATTCGTGCGGCGCTTCGCGGCTCGCCCCTGGCACAGAGCCTCGTCTTTGAGCTCGACTCCCTGGTCGAGCGGACCGAGCGCATGTGGTTCGGGGACCGGGAAAATGATCGCGAGATCTACGTTCAATGGCGCTCCGCGTTCGAGCGGCTTTCGTCCGCGGCGAGGTGACCGATTGCCAAAACGAGCGCTCTTTTTCGCCGGTGCGATCCTGCTCGTGCTGCTCGGGCTGAATATCCGGTTCTGGCCGAACAACTCGGCGACGAGTTTCGGCGTTGATGCAAACGGCTACAAGGCGTCCTACGATCTGCTGAGCGAGCTTGGCTTCCACGTCGCGCGTTCCTACCTTCGCCCGAGCCGGACACCGGCGAATCGAACGCTCTGGCTCGTGCTCCCATCCTTTCTCTATTCGAATCCGCACGACGGCCGCGAAGAGGCACAGGAGTATCTTGCATGGGTGCGTTCGGGCGGCACCGCAATCGTCTTTGGCGGACCGGGCAGCGACTGGAAGCGGCTCGGGATTACGCGCGGCGTCTCGCCCGCAGCCGCAACGGCGCTCGTCACGCTCGTCAAGGGCGATTTCACCCGCACAGCGCTAAGGCTCGAGGTCCCCGGGCTGCTTCATTTCGCGCCGGCCAAGGATCATGCGGAGGTGCGGCTGACTTCAGACGGCGCACCGTTTGCACTTGAGCTAAAACTCGGCGCGGGCCGTCTGCTTGCGATTGCCGACGGCCGTTTCGCGCGCAACTCGGCTCTCGGCATGGCCGACGCGAGCGTGCTGGTGGTCGATCTCGCGCGGGAGTTCGGCACGCCGGTCTTCGACGAGCATTGCCACGGCCTTGCGACGCCGGTCTCGATAGTCGCAGCGGTCGCGGATTCGCGCGCGATACTGCCGCTCGCCGTAGCGCTTCTCGCGGCGCTGCTATGGGTCGGCGAGCAGCGCTCATGGCCGCGGCGCACGCTTGGCGACGAGCCTGACTTTCCCGAGCCGTCGATAGCCTCGTTCGTCGAATCGCTCGGCGTGCTCTATTCGCGAACCGGCGATCCCGGGGCGGTGTTTCGGGCCTACCGCAGCGGCTTTCTTCATCGGATGCGCAGGCAACTGTCCGCGGGTTTTGACCTTCCCGACCAAACCCTGCTCGAAAGGATCGCGCACGACGGCTCACTCTCGGCCGAGGCTCGCCGATGGTTGGTTGACGGGGACGTGCCAGGGAACAACAGCGAGCTTGTAACCGCCGTGCGGGAGATAGAATCCTATTGCGGGATCAGAACATGAACGACGATAGCGCCCGAGATGCGGCCTGGGTGGCTGAAATTTTTGCCGAACTTCGCTCGGCGATCGGTTCGGTCGTAATCGGCCAGGACGAGGCGGTTCGGCTGTCCTTCGCGACTCTTCTTTCCTCGGGCCACAGCCTCTACGAAGGCGTGCCGGGACTCGCCAAGACATTGCTGGTTCGCGCGCTCGCCTCCACGCTCGGAATTCGCTTCGGACGCATCCAATGCACGCCCGATCTGATGCCGAGCGACATAATCGGCACGCCGATCCTCGTTGACGGCGAATTCCGCTTCAGGCCGGGTCCGCTGTTCACCGACCTGCTGCTGGTGGACGAGATCAACCGCGCGCCGGCCAAGACCCAGACCGCTCTGCTCGAGGCGATGCAGGAGCGCGCGGCGACCGTGGACGGGCGCTCCTATCCGCTCGGAGAATGGTTCACCGTGCTGGCCACGCAGAACCCGATCGAGCAGGAAGGAACCTATCCGCTACCCGAGGCTGAACTCGACCGCTTTTTGTTCAAGATAAAAATCGACTATCCGAGCGCCGAAGAGGAAGTTCGTATCCTCGCGACCCATCATGCAAGGCCGACGCCGCTTCTGAAAACGCAGGCGCTGCTCGGCACGGCGGACGTTGCCCGCGCGCGCACGATCGTCGAAGCGACGCTCGCTCGTGAGGAAATTCTCGGCTACGCGGTGGCGCTGGTGCGCGCGACCCGCGAGCATCCGGCGATCGCCGTCGGAGCCTCTCCGCGCGCGGCGCTGTGGATGGTGCGCGCGGCCAAGGCTATCGCCGGACTCGAGGGGCGCAACTTCGTCCTGCCCGAGGACGTTCAGGCGGTGATTCGCCCGGCGCTGCGCCATCGCGTCGTGCTCGAACCCGCGGCCGAAGTTGAAGGCATGAGCCCGGACGACGCGCTCGAAGAGGTCGTGCGTTCCGTCCCTGTGCCGCACTGAGGAGGACGACGTATCGTCATGCCCGCGGCGATTCGCCCTTCACCGACGCTCGTGCGCCTGGCTGGCTCGGCCGCGATAGTTTCGCTCGCGGCGGTTCCAATCCCGATGCTCGTCGCACCAGCGCTCGCCCTTGCCGCGCTCATCGTCGTTCTTGCGGCGATTGACCTCGCGATAAGCCGCCGCGATCCGGAGCCTCGCGTCGCGCGCGCGCTTGCCGGCCGTCTGGTCCGGGGACGCCCCGCGACCGTCGTCTATCGCGTGTCGCGTCCGAGCGGTGCGGCAACCGTCGTCTTGCTTCTCGACGAACTGCCGGAAGTGCTTGGCGGCGATCTCGTGATCGACAATGTCGAAGTTGGTGGAGGCCAGCACCGCGACATTTCACGCGAGGTCCTGCCGCGCCGGCGCGGAACATTCGCGCTTGGACCCATGATGACGCTCTGGCGCTCGCGGCTCGGCTTTTTTCGCCTGCGCGCAACCGCGATCGCCGCAGGCGGCACGGTTGCGATTCTGCCGCCGGCGTCGGCGCCGCAGCGCCACGGCGGGCTCACCCATCGCTCGCTTCGCGACGAATTCGGACTCAGGCCGCGGCCCGCGCGAGGCGAAGGCAGCGAATTCGAATCGCTGCGCGAATATGTCCCGGGCGACGATCCGCGCCATATCGATTGGAGCGCGACGGCGCGGCGTAACCGGCTCATCGTCCGCCAGTACCAGACCGAAAGGCGCCACACGGTAATCGTCGTGGTCGATACGGGCCGTCTGATGGCGGCGAAGATCGGCGGCGCGTCCAAGCTCGACTACGCGGTCGAATGCGCCGTGGCGCTCTCGCGCGCGTCGAAGGAATACAAGGATCGCGTCGGTTTTATCGCCTTCGATCGGGAACTCAGGGCACTGGTGCGGCCCAGGCCCGGTCTTGCCGGCGTGGGCGCTCTGACCGAGGCGACGCTTAAGCTCAAGCCGTGGCCCTTCGAGCCGAACTACCGCCTCCTGGTCCAAACGCTCGCGAGTTACCAGAGAAAGCGCGCCCTGGTGGTCGTACTTACGGACTTCGTCGAAGGAAGCGCGGCGGGCGAACTCGAAACCTACATGGCGGCGCTCGCGCGCAGGCATTGCGTGATGCTGGTTGCGATGCGCGATCGGCTGCTCGCGGAACTGGACGGCCGCGAACCCGGCATCACGCGCGCGCGACTTTATCGCAGGCTCGCGCTCCAGGATCTCGCGGTCGAGCGCGAAGCCGCTCTCGGGCGTATCGCGCGCTTCGGCGCGCAGACCCTCGATCTCGATCCCGCTCGCATCACCGCGCCGGTCCTGAACCGCTATCTTGCGATTCGCCGCGCGGGACTTCTCTGATGAGCCATCCGATATCGACCGCCGCGCGGCGGCGAACCAGGCGGCGGACGTACCATCCGTAGCCCGAGATCGCCGCAAGCGCCACGCCCGCAACCGCGAACCGTGCGCCGGTCGCAAGCGCCGATTGGCGGAGAAAGCTTTCGATTCCCGCCGCCACGAGGAACAGCGGAAACGACGTCAAAAGCAGTTGCATCGCGGGCCGCGCCGCGGCTCGAAGCGCCGCCCCGACGCCCTGGCGCCCGGGTGCGACCACGGCTTTCGCAAGCACCAGCCCTCCCGTTGAGCAAAGCGTTACGCCAAGCAGTTCGGGAATCGCGTGCGGCAGCAGCCAGGCCCAAAAGAGCGGCCATCCGCCGTCGCGCGAGAAGATCCAGGCAAACGCGCCCAGGGTGAGTCCGTTGTACAAATCCAGGAAGAGCGTCGGGATTCCGGCCGCGATTCCGGTGGCGAAAGCTGCCAGCCCGACTTGGGTATTGTGAACGAAAAGAGCCGCGGAAAAGACGGATTTGATCCCGAAGGCAACATGCGTGCGCGCGAGAAACTGAGCCCGCTCCCGGGCCGACTCCGCCAGCCGCTCTAGCTTGTCCGCCGGATACATCGGGATGAACGCGTACAACGCGCCGGGACTTGCGGACACTATAGTCGCGCTCACCACCGCGCCCGCCAGCATCACGGCGCCAACCAGTCCCTGGAGCCACGCGGTTGCCGCAAGCGTCGCCGGAAGGTCCGCCATCAGAAACCTCCCAACGCGCTGCTCGCGCGGCGCGGGAACCTGCAGCTGCGTATAGGCGCGCACGCACAGCGCGTTCAGATAGCGGATAGCCTCGGGATCGCTCCCGCGCGAGCGCATCACGGCGAGCCGCGCCGAGTTCAGCCGGTAAAGGTGCGCAAGCTCGCGCAGCTCATCGAGCGGAAGCCGGCCGTGCATCCGCTCGGCGCGGTCAAGGAGCGCTTCAAGCCGCTCCCGGGCTTGTCGATCTCTCGCGCTCAATATATTTCCTTCCCATGGCTTACGCGCAGAGCGAGGCCGACACGCCGATTCACGGCCTTTTCTCGCCCGAAGGGGTACGCCTCGACCTGCCGGTCGCCGGACCCGCTCCGCGGATACTGGCGTACGGCATTGACGTCATAATCGTCGATCTGCTGCTCGTCCTCCTCTTCGTCGTCCTGTTTGCAAGTTTTCCCATAGCAAGGTTCTTCGAGAAATGGTTACAGGCGGCGTTTCGCGAAGCCACACAGAACGTTCGCGCCGGAAGGACCGGGCCCGCGTCAATTGGAGGGTTGGAGGGCCTGCTCGTCGCGGCCTTTGTCCTCGTTCAGTATTCGGTTGAGCTGGGGTATTTCATTTTTTGGGAGATGGTGACGAACGGGCGCTCGCCCGGCAAGGTCGTGGTAGGCCTAAGGGTCGTGCGCCGAAACGGTCTGCCAATAGGCTTCAGAAGTTCCGTGGTGCGCAACGTAATGCGGATCGTCGATATGCTGCCGGTGGACTACGTAGTCGGCCTCGTCTCGATGGTGGTCTCGGCAAGCGGCGAACGCGTGGGCGATCACGTGGCCGGCACGATTGTCATACGGCTCGACCGCCCGGAGCCCGCTCTGCCGATAGCGCCCGGGGCCGAATCCACCGCGCTGGTCCTGACGCGCGAACAGCTTGCCCGGATCGGTCCGCGCGAACTTCAGCTTATCCGCACGACGCTTCGCCGCGCATCAAGCCTTTCCGAAGAGCGGCGCGCACCGCTGCTTGACGAAATCGCCGAGACGATGCGCGCGCGCCTAGACCTGAACGAACTCCCCTCCGACCGTGGCGCGTTCTTGCGCGATGTTCTGGCGATGGCCGAACGTTACTCGCATCGCGAGTCCGACTGAGCGGACGCGAACGGGGTTCAGACCATCTCACCGATGCGAGCTGTTTGATACGCTCGCGAACCTCGCGCTCGTTGAGAGGGCCGTATCCGTGCAGGCAAGACCTCGCCACCGATCGGAATAGGGCGGATTCCGGCGGCGTGCCGGGCGACGAGCGGGAGGGTCAGCCGCCGCTTTTCTGCTTGGCGTTGATGCGTCCGAGCAGGACGTGATTGCGCCGCACCTGGTTGTCGATCGCGCTCAGTTCAGCATCGGTCAGCGGGTGCAACTCGCCGACGTAATCGACCTGTTCATGGCCGTCGCCCTGCCAGTAGGAGTAGGCCACCAGATGCGCCTGCATCGCTTTGGCGCCGACCAGCTTGAGCGTTGTCGTCTCGACCTCGCGGCAAGGCGGGCTGCACGTGTCGCACCGCGAATCTATCTGGAAGCGCACACGGCGCGAATCGAGCAACTCGACGTGGGTTTTCACCACCGGAAAGTTCGGCCGTCCATAGATCGCCGTGCGCAGATAGACGGTGCCATTGCGCTCGCCGAAATAGTAACTCGTCGGCGCCGCCGGATGAGTCGTGTAACGAGCGTCGGCCGGATCGACCTTGAGTTCTCCGCCCCAACTGCCGACAAAAGCCGGGTCGGCCTTGGGCAGCAGGAAAATGGAATCGGGAGCGTCGGTGCCCGCGTGCAGAAGATGCGGCGCGGCGGCGGAGCCTTCGGTTATCTGGACTCCCGGATGACGCGTGCATCCCGCCCACGTCGCGACGCCAAGCGCGAGCAAGGCGACGGCAAGAGTACGCCCGGCAACCGCCACGGGCGCGACGTTGCTTCTCGCGGTTGTCTTTTTCATCTCTAGAATCCGAAGCCGATTCCGGGCCCGAAACCGAAGCCAAACGGGCTCATCATGTTCATCTCCATGTTCTGGCTGGCCTCGAGGTTTTCCTGCGCGGCTTCCTCCTGCTGGCGGGCTATCCGGTTCTTGAGCCTGATATTCTCGTAGTTCTGATAGGCCTTCTGATCCCCCACGTACAAGCAGTGACACTGGTAGGGGTCGGAAAGCCAGTAGTGAGGCTCGCCGTTCTTGCCAAGGTAGTAGTTGACGTTGAGAGGTTGCAGAGATTTCAACTTTTGCATTTTGGTCGGCGTATCCGCCGGGACCATCTTGAAGCCGGCAGCCGAGAGAATCGGACCGAGATACTGCGCGCGCTGCTGGGGCGTGGGTTGCGGGTTGAGCACGGAACAGCCGCCGAATGCGACCGCGAGCAATGCGGGTGCGGCTACCCCGAAAATCACGCGGCGCCGGAATCTCAAGCACATGGCGCGGCAATAGTCGATGAAATCGGTTCTCGCTTTATGTCGGAAGATCATCGGTTCACGATTCCAGTTTCCACTCATACGGTTCACGCTGCTCGCGGCGACCAACGGCCTCAAGCGCGGCAATTCGAGCACGCGGCGGGCGTCAAACGATGTGACGCTTTTGCGCGCAAAAAATTCACCCCTCAGCCGTCCCGGGACGCCTGAAGCCGCAGTATCGCCCGCCTGATCTTGCCCGACGCCGTTCGCGGCAGGGCATCGACGAACCGAATCGTCTTCGGGACCTTGAAGCGCGCAAGCCGCGCGGAGCACCACGCGCGCAGTTCCGTTTCGCCGACCCACGCACCTTCGCGCGCAACGACGGCCGCCTCCACGCGATGTCCCCAGACGGGGTCGCTCACGGCGTAAACTCCTGCTTCCGAAATCATCGGATGCGCCAGCAGCATCGCCTCGACCTCCGCCGGATAGACGTTCTCGCCGCCGCTCACGATCAGGTCGTTTCGCCGGTCGTCGATATACAGATAACCGGCTTCATCGAAGTGGCCGATATCGCCCGTGCGAAGCCATCCGTCGCCGAGCGCGGCACGCGTCGAGGCCTCGTCGTTAAGGTATCCCGCCATCACTGCCGGCGCGCGCACCACGACTTCGCCGCGCCCCTCGGCGTCGGCATTTTCGATCCTGATCGAAACTCCCGGCAATGGCCGCCCACAGCTTGCCGGGCGCGCGAGCGCTTCCTCAGGCCTTGCCGTGGCCACCTGCGACGCCGTCTCGGTTAGGCCGTAGGTCGGCGCGACCGGAACGCCGAGCCGCGAGGCGCGCTCGACAAGGGCGGGCGCAACCGGGCCACCGCCCACCAGGACGTATCGCAGCGAAGCCGGATAAACCCGCTCGCCGTTCTCGTCCAGCATCCGCGCGAGCATCGTTGCGACCACCGACAGCAGCGTGATTCCGTGCGTCCGTATCGCGTGATTGGCACGGCGCGCGTCGAATCCCCGCTCGAGCACCACGCTCGTGCCGTCGATTGCACTGCGCAGGATTATCGACAGTCCTCCCACGTGATACAGCGGCAACAGATCGAGCCATGTGTCGAAAGGTTCCACTCCCAGGTTCTCGCGCGAGGCGCTCGCGCTTGCAAAATGGTTTCCGTTGGTCAGCATCGCGCCCTTGGGCGTGCCCGTGGTGCCGGAGGTAAAGATGATAGTATGCACCGCGTCGGCGCGGATGGGCGCGATTTTGGCGAGCGCGCCGGCGGCCAGCGATTCGAACTCCGAGCGCGACTCCACAAGCCGCACCCGCACGCTGTCGAGATTGCTCACCGAATCGCGATGGCTCGCGTCGTAAACGAGAACACGCGGCTCAGCGGCGCGCACAAGCGCCGCGATTTCCGCGGGTGCGAGACGGGTATTGAGCGGAACAAGCGCCGCGCCGATACGTTGCGCCGCGTGGATCAACTCGACCGTCCGCACCGAGGAATCCATCAAAAGCGCAACGCGGTCATCGGTTCCGACTCCGAGCGCCGAAAGCCGCGCGCCCGTGAGTTCCGCACGCTCGGCCAGTTCGCCAAACGACAGCGTCTCGCCCCCGCATCGCAGAGCGAGCTTGCCTGGCTCGCGCCGAGCCTGCTCCCAAAGCCAAGGAATCTCCGCGCTCAAAATCGGATCTGACACAGACACGGCTTCACAACTCCGAACTGCCGAGCGACACTTCCAGACCGGGTCCGGCAGCCTTGACCCATGACACGCCGCACGGCTCGGCCGCGTCGAAACCGCCGCATTCGAGGAGTCTCGCGCCGCCCAGCCCGAGCGCGGTTCCCGCCGGCGCAAGCGCAGCCGCAAGATGCACTGCGGCGCTCATCCCGACGGACGTTTCTATCGAATCAGTGACGACGATCTTCGCCACTCCGGCCGCACGCGCGGTTTTTGCTATGTTCATGCATTTCGACGGGCCGCCGACACGCGCGGCCTTGAGCACGAGCACAAGCTCCGGGCCGCATGCCTCGCCGAACGGTTCCAGATCGCGCTCGCATCCGATCGACTCGTCCAGCGCAACCGGGATACCCGTCTCGTGGCGCAATCGCCCCATCTCAACCGGCTTGCCCGAACGCAGCGGCTCCTCGACGAACTCGATCCGACGCGGTCCGAGCGCCCGAAGAGCGAACAGAGCCTGTTCGAAGCTCCACGCGCGATTCGCATCGAGACGGATCAGGGCGGTTTCGCCGATCGCGTCGCGAAGCGCGTTCACGTTGTCGACATCGCTCTCGACCGGGCCCGCGCCCACTTTCAGCTTGAAGACCGTGTAGCCGTTCGCCCGCGCCGAAATCGCCTCGTGCGCAATCGCCTCCGGAGTGCGCGCGGCGAGAAGTGCGCAGACCGGGAGCGGCGCATTCGAAGCGCGGCCAAGCATCGCGGCGACAGTCAAGCTGCGCGCTCGCGCCACGACGTCCAGCAGCGCGGTGTCGAGCGCGCACGCGGCCTCAGGCGTCAATTTGACCGCGCTCCGCTCGTTTAGCAGCTCGGCGCGAAGCTCGGCGGGGTCGGGGCAATTCTCAACCTCAGTAACGATCCATTCGAGCGCGGCGCGCGTATCCGCAAGCGGGCGGCCGTCGAGCCAGTACGCGGGACTCGCCTCGCCGAGGCCGCACTCGCCGTCGTCGCCGCTCAGTTCCAACACGAAGCCTTCGCGCACGTCGAGCCGCCCGCGCGCGGTGACCATCGGATGCCTCAGTGGCGCACGAAACGGGACGATCTTCGCGCCGCCAAGCCTCATAAGACGATCGCCAGGGCCAGCAGCAGCCCGTAAGCCATGTGCAGCGCGGCCGTCCCCGCGAGGCTTTCATTCAGCGCCGCGCCGGAGCGCCGCAGAAGCGCGCGCGTCTCCCTGACGGCCAGCGGAATCGCGCACAGCGGAATCAAAAGACGAAACCCCGCCAGCGCCACCATCACGGGCACCGCAGCAAACGCCGCTCCGACCAGCAGCACGTATTCGACGCGCGCGAAATCCGGCCCGAGGCGGACGGCGAGCGTCCGTTTTCCCGCGGTCCGATCCGTATCCACGTCGCGCAGATTGTTGACGACCAGGATGGCGGTCGCCAGGCATGCCACCGGAATCGAACTTAGGAGCGCAAGCGGCCAGAGCCGCCCGCATTGAAGGTACGCGGTCCCATTGACCGCAATCACACCGAAGAACGCGAACACGAAAACGTCGCCGAGGCCCTGATGCGCCAGCGGATATGGCCCGGCGCTGTACGCGAGTGCAGCAAGCAGCGAAACGGCGCCGATCGCAAGGATCGGCCATCCGCCGACCGCGATAAGGTAGCATCCCACCAGCGCCGCCATCGCGAGCGTTCCAAGCGCGGCGTTTCTCACCGTCGTCGGCGTAATA
>JAJYMR010000036.1 GCA_021786815.1 Deltaproteobacteria bacterium | reverse complement strand
GTCGCGTCCGCTTTTCCGGCTGTAGCGATGCACCAGTTCTTCGCGCCCAAGGAAACCGGGCTTCATCGTATGCGGCTCGACCTCGGAGATTTCGTTCAGCTCATGGTCGCCCTTCTCGCGCCAGTAGCCCATCGCGGTTCCCAAGTCGATCATCGGATCGCCGAGGGTTGACATCTCCCAGTCGAAGATTCCGACCACGTGCCCGGGGTCTTTGAAGTCGAGCATCATGTTGTGCAGGTAAAAGTCGTTGTGCAGCAGGGCGGGAGGCTGCGCGGGCGGCATGTGATCGAGAAACCATGCGCCGAGCTTCTCCATCATCGGCAGTTCGCGCGTCTTCGCCTTCTCCCATCGCTCCATCCATCCGACGATCTGGCGCTTGAGGAAGCCGTCGGGGCGGCCGAGCGTGCCGAGTCCGATCGCCTCGTAATCGACCGCGTGCAGGTCGGCGAGCGTGTCGATAAAGCCCTCGGAGAGGCGGCGGAAGGTCGCGGGCGAATCGCCGAGTTCGGGCGGAAGCGGCTGGCGCATCCGGATCAGGATTCCCGCGCGGCGTTCCATCACGAAAAACGGCGCGCCGAGGATCGACGGGTCTTCGCAGAAGAGCACCGCGCGCGGCGCCGGCTCGAAAGCCTGCCACAGGCGCGACAGCACGCGGTATTCGCGGCTCATGTCGTGACCGCCCTTGGGCAGCGGCCCGAGCGGAGGGCGGCGCGCCACCCATTCGCGCTCGCCGAAGCGGAGCAGGTAGGTCAGGTTGGAGTGGCCGCCGCGGAACTGCAGTACCTGCATGGGCAGGTCGGCGCCGGGCACCTTGTCACGCAGGTAGGCCTGGAGCCTCGCGTGATCGAACTCCTCTTCTTCGCGTACTTCTCCGAATTCGGGGACGACTTCTTCGCTGTGCGCCATGGCTTTAAGCAATAATACACGAGCGGCGGCGCGGGAATGCGCCGCCGCTCGCAGCTTACGGTCTGGAATCGGGTTCGCTTACTTCCACTTGCGGAGTTCGCGCCGCGCGACGACCATCCGATGCACTTCGTCGGGACCGTCGGCGATACGGAGCGAACGGCTCTCACGCCACATCCGGGCGATCGGGAAGTCGTCGCTGACGCCGGCTGCGCCGTGAACCTGGATTGCACGGTCGCACACCCGCATCACCATGTTCGCCGCCATCACCTTGATCATCGAGATCTCGTTGCGCGCCTGCTTCTTGCCCTCGGCGTCCATCTTCCACGCGGCGTACAGCACCATCAGCCGCGTCGAGTCGATCTCCATGCGCGAGTCGGCAATCCATTCCTGGATATTGGCCTTGTCGGCAAGGTAGCTGCCGTGGGTCCATCGCGTGTTTGCGCGCTTGCACATCAGTTCGAGCGCGCGCTCGGCGACGCCGATCGTGCGCATGCAGTGATGGATCCGGCCGGGGCCGAGGCGCGCCTGCGATATCGCGAAGCCGTCGCCCTCGCGCCCGAGCACGTTGGTAACAGGAACGCGGCAGTCCTTGTAGATGATTTCGCAGTGGCCGCCGCCGCCCGCATGGCCCATCACCGGCACGGGGCGCACCAGGTTGAACCCGGGGGTATCGGTCGGGACGATAATCTGGCTTGCGCGCCGATGCGGTTCGGCGTCGGGGTCGGTCACCACCATCGCGATTGCGAAGCTCGAGCCGATCGCGTTGGAGGTGAACCATTTGTGCCCGTTGATAACGTAGTAGTCGCCCTCGCGCACCGCGCGGGTCTTGAGCTGGGTCGGGTCGGAACCGGGAGTTTCAGGCTCAGTCATCGAGAAGCAGGTGCGCATCTCGCCTTCCAGGCACGGGACGAGCCATTTCTTCTTTTGCTCGGGAGTGCCGAACTCGGCGAGGATTTCCATGTTGCCGGTGTCCGGTGCCATGCAGTTGAATGCGCGCGCGCCGAAGGGGCTCCTGCCCATCTCCTCGCAAAGGGGCGCGTACTCGAAGTTGGTAAGTCCCGCGCCGAATTCCTTGTCGGGGAGAAAGAGATTCCAGAGGCCCGCGGCCTTTGCCTTTTTGCGGATCTCCTTCATGGTCGGGGCTTCCGCGTGCGGGTCGCCCGACTTTTCCACTTCTTCGCCGATTTTGTGCTCGTTCGGGAGGACGTTCTCCTCCATGAACTTCGCCACTCGTTTGCGAAGTTCTTCGGCTTTCGCGCTTAGCTGAAACTCCATCTCGGTCCTCACAGGGTTAATCTAACTTGATGGCGTTTTCATAGCCCAGTCTTGCCGTTAATAGAAGATCCGCGCGGCGAGCGGGTTTCAGAATCGTGAGCGTTCATGGCGCACGCCCTTCGGCGGTGTCGCCCAAACGATGCCTTGCGGGCTTACTTTGAAGCTCGGATTCTGTTACGTGACGCGTTCATGCAGCTTGCGAAGGAATGCGTTGACATCGGGATATTCACGAACCGGATCGATGAGATGCGCGAGTTTTACGCCGAGCGCATCCGGCTGCCCTACGAAGAATTGCTCCCGGTGGGCGGAGGCCTGCGCCAGTATCGCTACGGGCTTTTGGGCTCGGTGCTCAAGATAAACCACGTGCGCGAGCCGCTTTCCCCGCGCACGCCCGGCGGCTACCGGCAGATCATGATAGCCGACCGCCGTACACCTTTGCCTTTTCAGCTCGTCGATCCCGACGACAACCAGCTTTATCTCGTTCCGACCGGCCATTACGGCGTTGACCAGATCGCGATTCATCTCGGCGTGACCGACGAAGCCGAATTCGAGCGGTTTTACGGCGAGGTGCTCGGATGCGAGCGGCTCGGCGAGCGGAAATACAGGCTTGGCAAGACGATCTTCACCTTCGAGCGCGATCCCGACGCCCGGCGCGCCGAGCGGACGAGCGCGAAAGACGCCGCAGGCGCGATCGAGGCGATGCGCGCGCTGGGAATCCGATACGTGACCGTCCAGGTGCGGGATTGCAATGCGGAATACAAGCGGTTCATGTCGATGGGGGCGTGGGAAGGCGCGCCGCCGATGACGCTCGGCGAAGTCGCGCGGATCTGCTTCATCCGCGATCCCGACGGCAACTGGATCGAGATTTCACAGCGCGCTTCGCTGACCGGCCCGCTGCCGAAAGAGTGAGTCAGGTTCCTTTCCACTCTCCCAGCGTGAGGGCGCGGGCGATTGGCGACTGCGGCCTCGGCACCCCCCTTCCCGGCCTTCCCCCGCCACTGAACGCGGGGGCAGGAGAAAGAAAGCGGACTCGCGGCGTGGCTAGAATTTGCCGTGGCGGCCGACGCCCGAGGCAAACCGCTCGGCGCCGGAGCGCGTCTCGCCCGATTCGATAGTCGCGATACCGCGCCGATATTCGTTCGAAAGCGCGTCGGCAAGCGGCATCGTGAATCCCTCGTACGCGGACATCCGGTCCGAGCGCAGGCATCGCTGCGGGAACGCGGCAAGCTGGCGGGCGAGTTCCTTTGCCCCTTCGAGCGCCTTGCCCGGCTCGGCAATCCGGTTCGCAAGTCCGAATGCGAGCGCCTCTTCGCCCGAAACGCCGCGGCCAGTCAGTATCATGTCGAGCGCCCGGCTCATCCCGATAAGCCGCGGCAGCCGAATCGTGCCGCCGTCCACCAGCGGAACGCCGAAGCGGCGGCAATACACGCCGAAGGTAGCGTCGCGCGCGGCGACCCGCAGATCGCACCATAGAGCGAGCTCGATTCCTCCCGCCACGGCGTAGCCTTCGACCGCCGCAATTATCGGTTTCGAGAGCAGCATCCGGGTGCATCCGAGCGGCCCGTCGCCCTGGGCGGTGACGCGGTTCCCCTGTCCCGAGGCGACGGCTTTCAAGTCCGCGCCTGCGCAGAAGGTGCCGCCCGCGCCGGCCAGGATCGCGACCGAGAGCGATTCGTCGGCGTCGAAACGGCGGAAGGCGGCGGCGAGCGCTTCGGCGGTCGGGCGGTTAACCGCATTTTTGACCTCGGGGCGGTTTATCGTTACCACGACAATTTCGCCTTCGACTTCGAATTCGACCAGTGCCATCAGAATCGTCCTCCTGGGCGGTTTATGCGGCTAAGCGCGGGAAGACGCAACCATAAAAGGGGCTGCCGAGTTGCGGGGATGTCGAATTAAAAGCGAAACAAACCTTAGTCGAAAGGAATCAATCATTTTGTAAAAAATTTCGTCAAAACTTTTGTAACGATTCGCCTTGGCCAACGTCGAATGAGCTGTGGACAGGCAACGAAACTCTAACAGGACTTGCGGCAACTCCTCGCGCGGAGAGGCGACAGGCGCAAAGTTCTCCGGGCGGTCGGTGGCCGGGGGTCCAGGAAAAGGAGGCACTACGATGCGAGTGCCGAATCTGAAGAGAGTCGTGGTCGCAATGGGGTTTTTCCTGGCCGTCGGGACAATGGCGGTACCGGTATACGCGCATGGATGGAAGGGCGGCGGATGGAAGGCGCCGCATTGGGCGATGCATCACCCGTTCAAGGCGCGTCGTTTCGCGATGATGCGGAACAGGCGGATGAACATGTTCCGGCAGCGGAATCCCTATTTCCAGGGTAATCCCGGGCTGCAGCAGCAATGGGCGCGGAACGGATACGGCTACGCAGGTTACGGCGGTCCGGAGGGTGAGGGCAACGAGGGCCGCGGGTACTATAACGGCGGCTATGGCTCCCCGTTATTCAACGGCGGTTACTACGGACCGGGCAACTGGGGCAACTTTATGGGCGGCGGCTACTACGGACCGGGCAACATGTTCGGCCGTGGCGGAGACGACGACGGCGACTAAGTCACACCACAGGATCTAGCGGATCGCTCTCCCCGCGAATCGGGCGACGAGGAACTCCTCGCCGCCCGATTTTTTTTGATCGACTCTGTGACTCGATTACCCGGCGAGCTTCCACTGAACGAGCGTAAAGCCTTCCTCGTGATCCTCGAAAACGGCTTCGACCGGCGCACCGAAGGCGATATCGCGCATCGGATCGCCGAGCAGGTTGCCGATCATTCTCACGTTGTCGGCGTCGGGAAGCTCGACGAGGACGACGAGATACGGGCACGCGTCCTTGAGCGCGGGATGTATCGGATGCCATACGCGCTCCCAACTGTAGATTCGGCCACGGCCGGACACGCGATGCCATCCCAGTTCCTCGCCGTGGCATCGATGGCATATCCACTCGGGGCCGAACTGGAACGCGGCGCATCGGCGGCATCGCTGGACGACCAGTTCATGGCGGCGCACGGCGTCCCAGAATTCCGTGTCGAGGCCGTCGGGCGCGGGCTTCGGCGCGGGCACCCCGGCCGGCAGATAATAGGAGGATTTTGCTTTTTCCTGGGCCATCGAGGTCATCCTATCCGTGCAGAATCAGGTCGCTCACGGGCGATACCATCGGTCCCGAAACGACCAGCGATATCTCGGCGTCCTTGATCTGGCAGGTGGAGGTTCCGCGCACCTGGCGCACCGCCTCATTCACCAGTTCGAGCCCGTGCATGTAGCACTCGGCAAGATTGCCGCCGCTCGTGTTGATGGGCAGCTTGCCGTTGGGCCAGGTGATGTTTTCGAAGGTCAAGAAATCCATCACCTCGTCGGGCGCGCACAGTCCGTGCTCGACCGCGCTCAGCAGCACGGCGCCGCTGAAGTGCTCGTAAATCTGGGCGACGTCAACGTCGCGCGGTGATATTCCCGCCATCGCGAACAGGCGCGGCGCGAGCGACTTGAAATTCGACGACGCGTAATCCGGTGCGTTCTCGACGCTTGCGCCCTGCCGATAACCCGAGCCCTGGGCGGCGGCCATCACCCAGGCGGGCTTGTTCCTGAGGTCGCGGGCGCGGTCGGCCGTGGTCAGGATAAGAGCCGCGGCGCCGTCGTTCTCCATGCAACAGTCGTAAAGATGGAACGGTTCGACGATCCATCGCGAGCCGTCGTATTGCTCACGGGTGAGCGGCCGCCCGTACATCACGGCGCGCGGGTTGCGCTGCGCGTGGTGATAGCAGGCGAGCGAGACGGCGGCGAGCGCGTCCTGCGTGACGTTGTGCTCGTACATGAAACGGCGCGTCCGAAGCGCGACCCAGTGCGCCGGCACCGACATCCCGTACGGCATCGTGTACGCGGGCGGTCCCGAGATCGTTCTTGCCGCGGGCGCCTGTCCGAAACGCACGAACTGGCCCTGCGCGAGCGCCCGGAACACGCACACGTATTTGGCGTAACCGGCGACCAGGGCCGCAGCAGCGTTTCCGACTGCTCCCGAGCCGCCGCCACCACCTCCGCCCCAGAACATGTTGGAGTAGTGAAGCGCAGGCAGACCGAGCGCGGCGGCGAGCCGTGACGCGTCGTTGCGTTCGTTGCTGTAGGAGGCGAAGCCGTCGATATCGGTTACGGCGATTCCCGCGTCGTCGGCTGCCTTCTTTATCGCTTCACAGGCGAGCCGGAATTCGCTGACGGGCGCCTGGCCTCGCTTGTAATAGGTGGTCTCACCGATTCCGACGATGGCGACTTTGTCCTTGACCGTGAATTCGTCTGTACTCATTGGCCTTGCGAGCCATATAGCGCAGCCCGCATGCACTTGAGAACCGTGACGAGACGCGGCGCGGCTGAAATCTGAGCTGGATGGAATCAGGAGTGCGCGCGTTCGCTTACCAGGCGCAGCGCGGCACGCGCGATATAGAGCTCCTCGTCAAGCGGGATCACGTGGACGGCGATTTTCGAGCCGTCGGTGGAGATCCGTCCCTCGCGTCCGACCGCGCCGCGGTTTCGCTCGGGGTCGAGTTCGATACCGAGCCATTTGAGCCCGGCGAGGATACGCGCGCGCATCCAGTCGGCGTTCTCGCCGATACCGCCGCCGAAGACTATCGCGTCAGGCTGTCCCAACGCCGCCGCGTAGGCGCCGACGTACTTGCGCGCGCGATGGCAGAACATGTCGATCGCGAGCGCTGCGCGTGCATTGCCTGAGTCGGCCGCTCGTTTGAGTTCGCGCAGATCGTCGGAAAGGCCGGACACGCCGAGCATCCCGGACTCGTAATTCAGTATTCGTTCGATCTCGTCGGGCGCGATTTTTTCGTGCGCTGCCAGATAGGTGACGATCGCCGGATCGAGGTCGCCTGAGCGCGTCGCCATCATCAGGCCCTCGAGCGGCGTAAGGCCCATCGAGGTGTCCAGCGAGCGGCCGCCGCGAATCGCGGTCGCGGAGCATCCGGCGCCCAGATGGAGCGTGATCAGGTTCAGGCTCTCGGCCTTGCGTCCGGCAAGTTCCGCGTACCGCTCGAGCATCCACGCGTGCCCGAGGCCGTGAAACCCGAAGCGGCGAATCCCGTGGCGCTCCGCAAGCTCGCACGGAATCGCGTAGGTGCGAGCCTCGGGCGCAAGGGTCGCGTGAAAGGCGGTGTCGGCGAGGACAACCGCGGGAACGCCGGCAAGCCTCTGCGCAGTCGCGCGGATAACGGAAATCGCGGGCGGGTTATGGAGCGGGGCGAACCTGCTCGCGCGCTCAAGCGCCTCCATCACGCGGTCATCGACCACGCGCGGCCCGCTTATTTCCTCGCCGCCGTGGACCACGCGATGGCCGACGGCGGAAAGCGCGCCGTCGAGACTTCCGGCCACGGATTGGAGCCATTCGAGCGAGAAAATTGCGGCTGACGCGTGATCGCGAAAAGCCTTTTGCTCCTTGCGTTCGACGCCGTCGGGGCCGCGAAACAGATAGGCCGAGTCCTCCCCGATTTGTTCGACCCTGCCGCGCGCGAGCGTGCGGCGTTCGCCGAGGCGAGGGTCCAGAGCAACAAGCTCGAACTTGAGCGAGGAACTGCCGCAGTTGAAAACCAGCGCCTGCATCGCGTCAAGCCGTGCGTCTTCCCGGATGCGGCGTGGGAAGCGGCCTCACGTGCATCCGCGCGTCGATTACGATTGCGCCTTTGCCCGGCGCCAGCACCTTGAGCGGATTGAGGTCGAGTTCGGTCAGTTCCGGCACGGCTTCGACCAGCGCCGAGACGCGCGTGATTACGCCGAGCAACGCCTCACGGTCTCCGGGTGGAGCGCCGCGATAACCGTCGAGCAGGCGCCTGAGCCGCACGGAGTCGACCATTTCGGCGGCGTCGATGTCGGTCACGGGATGGAGCCGGAACGACACGTCACGCATCAGCTCCGCCATCACACCGCCCGTACCGCATCCGATGAGCGGGCCGAAGACGGGGTCGGGGGCCACGCCGACCAGCGCTTCGATTCCTTCGCGCACTTCCTGCTGCAGCAGGATACCGTCGAGCCGGACGCCGCGGACGCGCATGCGCTCGGCCAGGGTCGCTGCGGCGGTGGTGACCTCGCCCGCGTTTTCTAGGCCCATGATGACGCCGCCGACTTCGGTCTTGTGGAGGATTTCTGGAGCGATAACCTTTGCGACCAGGGGGTAGCCGAGCCGCTCGGCCACTTCAGCCACGTTTTGGAGCGAGGCGCGTTCGGCGCGCGCCGACTCGATACCGGCGGCGCGCAGTACAACCGCGAGGTCGTCGGGCGCAGGCCATAGCGGTTCGGAGGCGCCGTCAAGGACGCGGTCGAGCACTGCGCGGATCGTCGCGCGCGCGAACGGCGCAAGCGTGAACGCGCGGCCCTGCGGGCGCGCGAGCCATCGCCCGTAGCGATAAGCCGCCGCGAGCGCCATCGCCGCATTTTCCGGAAAGTCGTAGCACGGCAGAAAACCGCGCGGCCCCGAATTGAGCGCCGCGGGAGCGCCCGCCGAGGAGAGAAACACGGTCAGCACGGGCTTGTCGGCGGGCACTTTGCCCGCGCCGCGCGCGATTGCGGCCGCGGCCGCCTCGGGCTGCGTGACCATCGGCGGAATATAGATTGCGACGACAGCGTCGACGTTCGGATCGTTGCCGACCAGCGTAATCGTGCGTTCGAATTCAACCGGACCGGCGTTGGCGGTCATGTCGATCGGGTTCGCGAAGCCGGAGCGCTCGGAGAGATAAGAGCGCAGTTCGGCGAGCGTTTTCGGGTCGAGTTGCGGCACGGTAAGACCGCGCGCCTCGCATCCGTCGGCGAACAGGATTCCGGGACCGCCGGCATTGGTGACGACGCCCACTCGTGGTCCCTTCGGCACCACCTGCTGCGAGACCATCGTAACCACGTCGAACATCTCGCCGAGCGTGTTGGTGCGGATAACGCCGGCCTGCTCGAAGAGCGCGTCGGCGGCGACGTCGGAACTGGCGAGCGCGGCCGAATGGCTTTGCGCGGCACGGGTTCCCGCAACCGTGCGTCCGGCCTTGACCGCGACGATCGGCTTTCGCCTGGCGATTGCGGGAGCCAGACGCGAGAACTTGCGCGGGTTGCCGAAGCTTTCCAGGTAAAGAACGATCGCTTGGGTGTCGTCGTCGTCGGCCCAGTAGGCGAGCAGGTCGTTGCTCGAAACGTCGGCGCGATTGCCCCCGGAAACGAAGGTCGAGACCCCGAGGTTCCGCGCCCTTGCGTAATCGAGCACCGCGATTCCAAGCGCGCCGCTCTCCGAGAACATCCCGACGTGTCCGCGCGGCGGCGGCACCGGCGCGAAGGTGGCGTTCAGGCTCACCGAGGGTTCGGTGTTGATGATTCCCATGCAGTTGGGGCCGACCATCCGCATCCCGGAGGCGCGCGAGAGTTCGAGTAGCCTCGCTTCGGCGGCTCGGCCCTGCTCGGAAACTTCGGCGAAGCCGGAGGTGATCACGACCACGGCCGCTACGCCGGCGCGGGCGCAATCCGAAACCGCGCCCTCGACGGCGGGAGCGGGAACCGTGATAACGGCCAAGTCCACCGGCGCGCCCACCTCGCTCACGCTTGGGAAGGATCTGAACCCCTGGACCTCGGAGCAGTTGGGGTTGATTGGATAGATCGGTCCCTTGAAGCCGTCGCGCTTCATGTTGGCGACAATCGCGCCGCCGATCTTTTTCGGATCGCGCGAGGCGCCGATCACGGCCACCGAGCGGGGTTTCAGCACTCGCGCCATGCTTTGGGCGGCGGCCTTCTGCTCGCGCTCCTCCATGGCCTGGATCGACGCTTCGGTCTCAGTCGTGAGCAGCGAGAGATGGATTACCCCGTGTTCCATCGAGCGCTTCACCGGGAATCCGCTTTCGCCAAGCACATCGAGCATCTTGCGGTTGCCCGCGAGCACGTCGGCTTCGAACTCGGTGATTGCGGCGGCGCGCGCGATACGGCTCAGATGCTCGAGCAGGAGCGTGCCGATACCGCGGCCCTGGTATTCGTCGAGCACCGCGAAAGCGACCTCGGCGCGGGTCGGGCGGCTGCCGACGATATATCGTCCGACGCCGATGATTCTTTCTTCGACGCCATCGTAAAGCGTGGCGACCAGTGCGACGTGGGTCTGGAAATCGAGTTCGGTGAGATTCCTGAGTTCTTCGCGGGTCAGTGCGCGCTTGGTGCCGAAAAAACGCTGGTAGCGTGAGTGCGTGCTCAGCCCGGTGAAATGTTCGAACAGGCGGACCTTGTCGTCGGACCGGATCGCGCGAATGTGGATCGAGCTGCCGTCGCGGAGGATCTCGTTGACGGCGTAGTTTTTCGGATCGAGTTCGGGAAGCGATTCATTTCTGTAACTCATCACGCCATCCAGGGGTGTGTGCGGCGCCGACCCTTTGACGCGAACGGATGAATTGCGGCGCGGTCAGGCGGCCTCGAGCCCGTCGCATCCGCCCAGCGAGTGAAGCCCGGCCATGCGCAGTTCGACTTCGAGGACGCCCGCGGTGCCGTCCTCGGTGGTGTCGAGCGTGCAATGGCGGTACGCGGGGATTTCATTGAGGGCGACGAACTCGGCGCGCTGGCGCAGGTAAACCTGCACGTCGGCGTCCGAGACCTGCGCGCCTCTGCGGGCGCGCTCCTTGAGTCGGCTTATGGCTTCCTTCTCGTCGCATCGGCATTCGACGAAAAGCCACGGCACGCCCGCGCGCGACGCCATCTCCGAGACGAGCCGCCGTTTGCCCGGATCGCGAAAGGTTGCGTCGAGGATCACACCGCGTCCGGAGCGCAGAAGTTTTTCGCCTTGCTCCACCATAGCCTCGTAGGTGCGCCGGTTGAAATCCTCGGTGTAGATTCCCTCGGCGTACCCGGCGCGCGCGCGCGCGTCGGCGGGCAGACGCGCCAGGCGCTTTCGCACGATGTCGGAATTTATCACTTCGAAACCGAGCCGCTGGCGAAGCGCGCGCGCCAGCGTCGATTTGCCCGTGCCGGAAAGTCCGCATACCACCAGCACCGCGGGCGCCGCGAGCGTGGCGTACCGATGCGCCATCGCGAATTGCGCGCGCGCCAGTTCGCGCGCCGCCTCGCGCTCGGGCGGACTTACTTCGGCAGCCAGGCTTCGCTGGCTTTCCGCCATCCCGCGAATCGACGCCCGGTAGCACTTGTAGAAGGGCATCAAGTCGCCCAGGCCCTCATCGCCGGACGACTCGCTGTACGTGGCGACCAGCACCTGCGAAAGGTGCGGCGCGTCGAGCCGGTCAAAGTCCATCGCGAGGAAGGCGAGATCGGCGGCGACGTCGCAGTAGCGGATCGATTCGCTGAATTCCACGCAGTCGTACACGTCGATGCGCTCGCCCTGGACCGCGATGTGCTCGGCGCGAAGGTCGCCGTGGCCGTCGCGCACACGCCCGCTTCGGGCGCGCTCGTTCAGCAGTTCCCATCGCGACTCGATAAACCGCCGACAGTAGTTCTGGATCGCGGCCAGGTCGTGCTCCGAGACCGTGTAGCCGACGAACGCCTCGTAACTCTGGAGGTCGCCCATCACGCGCCGCCATATCGCGGCTGCCGAGCCGTATTGCCATCCGTGTTCCGCCGAGACCGAGGCGTGAAAGTCCGCGAGCTTGCGCGCGATTGCGCGGATGGTTTCCTCGTCGGCGTCGCCCGCGGCGAGCAGCCGATGCAGCATCCGGCTCTCGTCGAGCCGCCGCATCCGGACCGCGAATTCCTCGGCGTGGTCTTGTTCGCCCGCGCTGCCCATCGCGTAGCCATGGTTGCGCCGGACGATCGGAACGACACCGAGGTAGAGGTCGGGCGCGAGCCGCCGATTGAGGCGCACCTCGTCCCTGCAGAGTTCGTAGCGATGAGCGAGTTTGGAGGCGTCGAGGAAAGGAAAGCGCACCGGCTTTTTGACCTTGTAGGCGAAATCGCCGGCCAGAAAGACGTAAGAGATATGCGTCTGCCTGAGTTCGACCGCGTCGGGCCGCTCGGGGTAAAAGCCCGGTTCGAGCATCGCGCGGACGAGGCCGGGCAGCGTGCTTTCGATGCCGTGTGTTGCGGCGTGCGCTGCGGACTCGGTCCTCATCTCGCGACCTCCGCCGGTTCTACATCTCTTCGATTTCGGTGAAAGCCTCCAGAACGTCGGTGACGGTCAGGATACCGACCAGGTTGCCGTCCTCGACCACGGGAAGTCCGCCGATCTTTCGTTCGCGCAGCAGGCGCGCGGCCTCGCGAATCGAAGTCGATGGGGTGACGGTAACCAGGGTTTCCGCCATCGCCTTGTCCACCTCGGTATGCTCGAGATAGCCGACGTGCTGGCGAATGTCACGGTCGGTAATGATTCCGATCAACTGGCCATCTTTCAGCACCGGGATGGTCCTGAAACCTCCGTCGCGCATCTTGGTCTCGACGGACGAGAGCTTCTCGGACGGGGAGGCGACGACCGGATTGGTCGTCATCCAGGTGCCGACCAGATTCTTGTTCGTGACGCCGGGGCGCACCGTCAGGACCGGGCAGACCGACTCGCGCAGGACCATCTCGGCCACGCTTCCAAGGAAAAAGCGCGAAAATCCCCTGCGTCCGTGCGTCGCCATCACGACGAGATCCGGAGCGACCTTGTGTTCGGCGCGCAGGATCGTGCCCGCCGGGTCTCCCATTTGGACCAGCAGCTCGTACTTGGCGCCGACCAGATGTTTGCGGGCGAGGTCGCGCAGTTTCGTCCAGGCGGTTTCCTCCTGCGATTTGTACAGATCGACGTAAACCGGCATCCCGGTGGGCTGGATGATCATCGGCACCACGTGCAGGGCGTACACCGTACCGTCGGACTGATGGGCGAGATCGACCGCGGCCTTGAGAGCGGTGACCGAGTTCTCGTCAAAGTCCAAAGGGCAAAGAATTCGCTTGTATGGAAACCCCATAGCGGCAAGGCTCCTTTCAATAACGCATCTGATGTGGATTCTCTTGCGATTGCCGTGCCATCGCGGTCGCCTTGTCCAATAGTGCCGCCCACCGCGCCGACTTTGTCAATTCGAAGGATTATTGGCGCAAAGTCACGGGCTATTGCCTTCAGGGTGTGTCAAACGGAAGCACGCGATGGGCGGGCGGATGCAGACAGTGGCGCACAAAACCGCCGGTTTTTCATCGTCCGCAGCCGTCGCCGCCCGGCAATCCGATGGCAGGCAGTTTGCTCATCAGCGTGAATGGAGGAATGGCTGATGCGCATATCGGACCGGATGACGCCCAACCCAACTACGGTCGGTCCAAAGGACACGCTCCGGAAGGCGAAGGCGTTGATGGACGCGGGGGGATTCCGCCGCCTGCCCGTGGTCGAGAATGACCAGTTGGTCGGCATCCTGAGCGA
>JAJYMR010000306.1 GCA_021786815.1 Deltaproteobacteria bacterium | reverse complement strand
TGCGATGGTCGGCGACGTGATGCTGGGCCGGGGTGTCAACGAGATTCTCCACCACGCCTCGGTAAACTATCCGTGGGGCAACCTTCTGCACCTGTTCGGCGAAGCGAACTTCCGAATTTGCAACCTGGAATGCGCGCTCTCGGACCGCGGCGAACCGTGGCCCGATAAGGCCTTCCATTTCCGCACCGATACGAAAAACGTCGCCGTGCTCGGCGCGGCCCATTTCAACGCCGTATCGCTCGCGAACAACCATGCGCTCGACTTCGGCTTCGAGGCGCTGTCCGACACTCTCACGATACTCGACGGAGCAGGGATAGCGCACGCGGGCGCGGGCAAAAATATCGCCGAAGCTTTCCGGCCCGCAATCGCTCGCGCCGGCGCAAGGACGATCGGACTCGTCGCGTTCACCGACAACGAGCCCAACTGGGAAGCCGGACCGCATCGCCCCGGAATCGCGTACGTTCCGGCCGATTTCGCGGAAGAGCGCGCCAGGTTCCTGTTCGACACAATCGAGCAGGCGCGGACGAACTGCGACATCCTGGTTGTCGCGGCACATTGGGGACCGAACTGGGGCTATGAACCGCCGCCGCGGCAGGTACCGTTCGCGCGCCGGATGATCGATCTCGGCGCGGACGTCGTCTTCGGACATTCGGGCCATGTCTTTCGCGCGGTCGAGATCTATCGCGGACGGCCGATCCTCTACTGCGCCGGCAACTTCGTGGACGATTACGCGGTCGATGAAGTGGAGCGCAACGACGAGTCCTTCATCTTCTTTACCGATATCGGCCCGGCCGGGCCGTCGCGCCTCAGGCTCTATCCGACACTCATCGCCGGATGCCAGGCGTTTCTCGCCCCTGCCAACCGGGCCGGTGAAATCGCCCACAAGATGAAGCGGCTGTGCGCGAAAATCGGTACGCAGACTCTCTGGCACGAGCCCGAGCGCTACCTGGAAATACCGATAGCCCGCTTTGCGACCTGAACGGTGGCAAGCCGGCGTTGCGCAAAAGACCGCGCGGCTGCGCCGTTATTCGAGCTTCTGCAGCACCACGACCGAGCGGTTTTCAAGACGCACCCTGCTCCCGGCTTCGTGGATATCGCCGCCTTCAACGTCAATCGACGGGTTTGCCGTATCGATTACCTTGCGCCAGCGCCTGCCCCATTCCCTGACGGGGAGCGTGAAATCGAGCGCGTCGTAGTGCGCGTTGAACAGCACATAGAAATTGTCGTCGACGACGCGGTTGCCTTCCATGTCGGGGCAGAAAATTCCCTGTCCGTTCAGAAAGATGCCAATGGTTTTTGCGAATCCGACCTCCCAGTCCGAGTCGCTCATATCGGTGCCGTCGAACTTGAACCATCCGATGTCCGTCACTTCGCCGTCGTGAATCGCGCGTCCCTGGAAGAAGCGCCTGCGATGGAACACCGGATGGGCGTGGCGAAAAGCGATTAGCGCGCGGGTGAAATCCAGCAGCGTGCGGTCGGCTCGGGCCCAGTCGAAGTATGAGAGCTCGTTGTCCTGGCAATACGCGTTGTTGTTACCCCGCTGCGTGCGCCCGATCTCGTCGCCCCCGAGCAGCATCGGCACGCCCTGCGACAATAAGAGCGTCGTAAGGAAGTTGCGCTTCTGGCGCTCGCGTAGCCGATTTACCTCGGGATCGTTGCTCGGTCCCTCCGCGCCGCAATTCCACGAACGGTTGTCGTCGTTGCCGTTGCGATTATCCTGGCCGTTCGCCTCGTTGCGCTTTTGCTCGTAGGAAACAAGGTCGGCAAGCGTGAAGCCGTCATGCGCGGTGACGAAATTGATGCTCGCGAAGGGGCTTCGGTTGCTCGGTTCGTACAAATCCGAACTGCCGGTGAAGCGCGAGGCGAATTCGCCGAGTTCCTGGTCCTTGCCGCGCCAGTAATCGCGCGCGCTGTCACGATATTTTCCGTTCCATTCCGACCACAACGGCGGAAAATTGCCAACCTGGTATCCGCCCTCGCCCACGTCCCACGGCTCGGCAATCAACTTGACGCGCGAGAGCACCGGGTCCTGCTGAATCGTGTCGAAGAAGGCGCTCAGGCGATCGACCTCGTGCAATTCACGGGCGAGCGCGGCTGCAAGGTCGAACCTGAAGCCGTCGACGTGCATCTCGACGATCCAGTAGCGTAGGCTGTCCATCACCAGTTGCAGCGCGTACGGCGATCTCATGTTCAGCGTGTTGCCGCACCCGGTGTAATCCATGTAACGGCGCGAATCGTCGGCCACCAGGCGGTAGTAATTCGGATTGTCGATTCCGCGCATGCAGAGCGTCGGGCCGAGATGGTTCCCCTCGGCGGTATGGTTGTAAACCACGTCGAGCAGCACCTCGATTCCGGCCGAATGGAGCGCCTTCACCATCGCCTTGAACTCGCGCACCTGCTCGCCGAGCGTGCCGCTGGAAGAATAACGCACGTCGGGCGCGAAGAAGCCGATCGTGTTGTAGCCCCAGTAGTTGGCAAGGCCGCGCGCCGCGAGCGACCGCTCGGTCACGAAATGATGCACCGGCATCAGTTCGACCGTGGTCACGCCGAGCCGCTTCAGATGGTCGAGCGCCGCAGGGCTGGTTAGACCCGGGTACCTGCCGCGAAGATTCTCCGGCACTTCGGGATTGCGCACCGTGAACCCCTTGACGTGAAGCTCATAGATAACCGTCTTGTGCCACGGAATCTTCGGATGGCGGTCGTCGCCCCAATCGAACGCCGGGTCGACCACCACGCTCTTCGGCACCAAGGGCCCGCTGTCGCGCTCGTCCTTCTGCAAATCCTCTCGCGGATCGCCGACCGTGTAGCCGAACATCGCGTCGTCCCATTCGAGCGTGCGATCGATCGCGCGCGCATAGGGATCGAGCAGCAGCTTCGCGGGATTGAAACGAAGCCCCTTTTCGGGTTCGTAGGGCCCGTCAACGCGATAGCCGTATCTTTGGCCGGGGCGAACTTCGGGAAGGTAGATGTGCCAGACCGGGCCGGTCCGCTCGGTCATCTCGACCCGCTCGGTCTCGCGATTGCCGTCGTCCGCATACAGGCAGAGCCAGATCCTGCCCGCGTTCTCCGAGAAGAGCGCGAAGTTCACACCCGACCCGTTCCATATCGCGCCCAGCGGATAGGGCTCGCCCGGCCGCGTCTTCATGCCTTAACTGTCTCGCGCGCGCTCGCGGGGTTCAATCTTTCCTTCGGCTAACGGCGACGCGGACCATCGCTACGGCGCGACCGCGGACCAGTTCACCTTTCCTTCATGAAGAGCGAGAGGCCGAAGAGCGCCGACGCCACCGTCACGACGGTGGGCCCGAGCGGCAGATGGCGCCATGCGGCGATACCGAGCCCGCCCAGCACCGAGAGGACGCTTGCGGCCGCCGAGATGGCCATAAAGTGCGAGAGCCGATGGGTAAGACGCCTTCCGATCGTCGGCGGAATCATGATGAGGGCGCTTGCGAGAAGCGCTCCGAGAAAGCGCAGCCCGAGCATCACCGTCACGCCGAAAAGCAGCATGAACACGAGATTCAGCCGCCTGCCGTTGATTCCCAGTGTCGTCGCAAGCTCGGGCGAGAACAGATGCAGAATCATGCGATGGCGGTTCCACCAGAGCGTTCCGATCACCAGTGCGGTCGCGCCCAGCCCAAGCGCCAGTCCGAACGGAGATACCGGTTGCAGGTTGCCGAACAGCGCCTCGACGAGATCCTTGCTTGGCGTGACGAGCGCGCCTATCGCCAGCGAGGCCGCGAACACAACGCCGATCATTGCATCCGTGGTAAGGCCGGTCTTTTCCTCCAACTTGGCGATCACAACGGTGCCCAGCAGCAGCGTGGTTGCACCGCCCAGGATCGGATTGAATCCGAACAGGAACGCAAGCCCGATACCGGGAAGAGCGATATGCGAGACAACGTCGCCCGCAAGCGTGATCCGCTTCATCAGGGCGAACGAACCGGTAAGCCCCGCCGCAATCGCGGCCAGCGTTCCCAGCAGAATCGCGTAAATCGAGAGCGCCTCGCTCGTACCCATCAGAATCGCCCGCTCCTGAGCGAGCCGGCGCCGGCAACCTCGTAGCGCGCGCCATAAAGCGCTTTGAGTGTCTCCGGAGTCAGGGCTTCCTCCGGCGTTCCGAAGCAAAGCGCGACGGTGTTGAGGCAAAGCACCTTGGTCGCAAAATGATAAGCGAGTCCGAGGTCGTGCGACACAAGCACCACGGTCACGCCTCCGGACCGCAACCGGCGCGCCAGGTCGTAGATGTTCTCCGCGCTCGGCTCGTCAAGCCCCGTGGTTGGCTCGTCGAGCATCAGCACCTCCGGGTCGCCAAGCAGCGCGAAGGCGATCAGGATCTTCTGGAACTGGCCGCCCGAGAGATGCCCGATCGGGCCTTCCATCAGGTCCCATCCGATGCCGACGCGCTCGAGCGCCGAATCGATAGCGGAGCGTCCCAGACGCAGCAACGCGGCCTTCGCTTCGAGCAGGTTGCGCCCGCATAGCGGCAGATGAACGTCCACATCGACGCGCTGCGGCACATAGCCGATTCGCATTTTCGGCGGCGTCCACGCGAGGCTGCCCTCATGCGGCAGGAGCCCGAGCAGCGCCTTCAGCAGCACCGTCTTGCCGGCGCCGTTGGGGCCGAGCACAAGGACCGCGTCGCCGCGCTCGACGGCGAGATTCACGTTGCCAAGCAGAGTGCGGCCATTGGCGCGGACGTTGAGTGAGCGGACTTCGAGGATTGTAGGCATCAACGCTTCAGGACCATGAATGATGCAGACCAATGATTGTTCGCACAAGCCCGGCGCGGCAATCCCATGCGGTCATCGCGGGCGCCGCGCGCAGCCTGCGCCAGCGCGCCGTCGCCGCCGCTTCGAACCCCGCCGATTGCCCGCCCGGCAAGCGAAGTGTATTTGACTCGTGGCGCTTTTCCGAACGCCCGGGCATCTTTTCCACCCGCCCAGCGGCGCTTGTGGAATTCAAATGAACGCCGAGAAACGAAAATCATCGCCATCCGCCGTCGTGGCGACAGAGAATCAGCAGGCCGCCGAGGCCGGACGCGAAATTCTGCTGCGCGGCGGAAATGCGGTCGACGCGGCCTGCGCGACCGCGCTCGCTCTTGGAGTCGTGAGTCCCGATTCTTCCGGAATCGGCGGCGGCGGCTTCATGCTGCTCTATATGGCGCGCGAAGCCCGCTTTCACGCCCTGGATTTTCGCGAGCGCGCCCCGCTCGGTGCGTCGCCGGAGCTTTACACCGAAGCCGCTCGCGACAATCCCGGGGTTTCGCGCGCCGGAGCGCTCGCCGTCGCGGTGCCGGGCGAGGTCGCGGGTCTCGCCGAAGCGCTCGGCGCGTTGGGCCGGATGAAGTTCTCAGCGGTCGCCGAACCGGCGATCCGCCTCGCAAGAAACGGCTTTCGATGCAGCGCCCATCTCGCACGCGATATCGGCCGAACTGCGCCCCTGCTTGCCAACGACCGCATGTTAAGCCGCCATCTGATGGGCGACGCGGGCCAACCGCCCAAGCCCGACGAGCGGCTTCAATCCCACGCACTCGGCGCAACCCTGGCCCGTCTCGGCGACCAGCCTGTCGAAGTCTTCTATCGTGGACCGCTCGCGCGCGAAATCGCCTCTTTCGTGAAGAGCCGCGGTGGATTGCTCACCGTTGACGATTTTGCCGAATATCGCCCGCTCTGGCGCGATCCGCTTCGCGGCGCCTATCGCGGCCACGAAGTCGTGACCCTGCCGCTGCCCGCCTCGGGAGCGACGTTGCTCGAGATGCTCGCGATGGTCGAAGCGGACGAACTGCGCGAGATGGGCCATAACTCGGCCGCGTGCCTCGCGCATATCGCGGAGGTGATGCGCCAGGGGTTTGCGGACCGCGCGATGCTCGGCGATCCCGCGTTCGCTCCGAACGAAACTTCGCGCATGCTCTTGCCCGGGCATGTGAACGAGGCGCGAGCGCGGGCGCTCGCGCGCGAGAGGTCGGCGCCGGTCGCAAAGCCACGCGGGCGCGGCACTTCGAGCCTTTGCGTCGTGGACAAAGATCGCAACATCGCCCTGCTGACGACGACCATAAATACCGAATTCGGCGCAAAGCTGATGGTGCCCGAGTGGGGTATCCTCCTTAACAACTCGATGGACGACTTCACGGTCGTGCCGGGGATGCCGAATGCAGCGCGACTCGCTGGCGGGGCCGCAAATGACATCCGAGGCGGCAAGCGCCCGCTCTCCAGTATCGCACCCGCCATCCTCATGCGCGGCGGCGAGCCGGTTCTGTGCCTTGGAGGCTCTGGCGGTCCGACGATTATCACCGGCGTTTTTCAGACTGTGGCGAACGTGCTCGACTTCGGCCTCGATCCGCCGTCGGCGGTCGCGGTTGCGCGAATCCATGCGCAGGGCTCGCCCGACCTGGTACTTGTGGAATCGGGAATACCCGAGCCGACCTGCCGCGTACTCGAGGAAATGGGGTACCGGCTTCGAGGCGTGCCCGCGCTCAGGATGGCGATAAGTGCGGTAGGGCTCGCACCCGATGCATTGACGGGAGCGGCGGACCCGCGCAAAGGCGGCGGCGTCGCGGCGGCGTGATCTGACGGCGCGGTTGAGCGCTCCTCCGACGCTCCACCACCAGCCCGCCGTCAGCCGAAGGCGATCTCGGCCTCCATCCGAATCGGAGTCGAAATCGACGCCGACACCAGGCACGATCTCTCGGCCTTATCGAGAATCCGCAGCGCTCGTTCTTTGTCCGTTTCTGCCGGGATGACGAGTTTCGGGCGCAAAACGATCTCGGTGAAGCGGGTCACCCCGGCCTGTCTGTCAACGGTTCCGACGCCGGTGACTTCGAGCGACGAGAACTCGAGCTTCGATGCCCGCGCAATCGCACGCAAGCTGAACAGCAGGCAGGTTTCCACCGCTGCCATCAGAAAATGCTCGGGACTCCAGGCGTCCCCCGGGCCGCCGAAGTCGGCCGGCGGAGCGCTCATGAGATCGGGCATTCCGCTGGCGGAGACGGTCGCGTAACCGCTCGGCGTGCCCGTAAGTTTGACTTCGTACTCATGCGGAAGTGGCTTCATTTGTTTCCTCCTGCCGGAAGCCGCGAGGCGAAGCTTTGGAGAACCTCTGCCTGACGTTTCCCTACTGGTGCCTCTGAGGCCATTTGCGACATGCGGCGCACTTGCTGCCGCCGTTGGATACAGGATTCGCGATGTTCGCAACTCGTCAATGCTTTCATTGCAATCATCGCATCCAATTCCTGAGCTGGCACATTTAATGCCAGCCGAGTCATTAGAACGGTCTAAAGTCGCCGCCGAACGGCCGCTGGGGAGAGGTCTCGAATGGGAAACCATGGCTGGCTGACGCGCGAACTCAAGGCGCGCGGGGTTTCACGCCGCGAGTTCGTAAAGTTCTGCGCCTCGATGGCAGCGATTCTGGCGCTTCCGCCTCCGGTCGCCGCGAAACTTGCCGATACGATCGAAAAGGCCGAGAAGCCGACCCTCGTATGGCTCGAATTCCAGGACTGCGCGGGAAACACGGAATCGTTCCTGCGCGCGAGCCGTCCGACGGTTGCCGAGATAATTCTGGAAAAGATTTCCCTCAATTACCACGAAACCGTGATGGCCGCCGCCGGCCATCAGGCCGAGGACGCGCTCTACAAGACCGTTAAGGATCACGCGGGCAAGTATATCGCCGCAGTCGAGGGTTCGATCCCGACCGGCGCGGACGGCGCGTACTGCACGGTCGGCGGGAAATCCGCGCTTCAGATAGCGCGCGAAGTGTGCGGAAACGCCGCAGCCACGATCGCAATCGGCACTTGCGCGGCCTTCGGCGGTATCCCGGCGGCAAGCCCCAACCCCACCGGCGCGGTCGCGGTCGGCGACGCGGTGCCGGGGCTGAAAAACCTGATCAACGTCTCTGCCTGTCCCGCCAACGCCGAGAACATCACCGCCCTCCTTGTCTACTACATGACGATGAAGCAGTGGCCGCCGCTCGATCAATACCGGCGTCCGCTGTTCGCCTACGGCAAGCTCATCCACGACAACTGCGAGCGCCGCGCCCATTTCGACGCCGGCCAGTACGTCGAAGCCTGGGGCGACGAAGAGCATCGCCACGGCTACTGCCTGTACAAGATGGGCTGCAAGGGACCGGTCACGTTCCAGAACTGCCCGGTCGTCCGATGGAACGAGGGCACCAACTGGCCTATCGGATGCGGCCATCCGTGCGTCGGATGCGCCGAGCCGAATTTCTGGGACAAGATGACGCCCTTCTATCGTCATCTCGAGAACATTCCAGGCTTCGCGGTCGGCACCAACGTTGACAAGGTCGGGCTGGGCCTGACTGCGGCGGTCGGTGCGGCCTTCGCGGCCCACGGCGCCATCGAGATCGCAAAACGCAAACTCGGAAGCGGTTCCGGGCAGAGCGAAGGAAAAAAGGGAGAATAGGCAAGTGCCGCACGTCGTAGTTGATCCGGTCACCCGAATCGAAGGCCATCTCAGGATCGAAGCGGAAGTGGACGGCGGCGCGGTGCGCAACGCATGGTCGTCGTCAACGATGTTCCGCGGTATCGAGATCATCCTGAAGGGGCGCGACCCGCGCGACGCGTGGGTGTTCACCCAGCGCATTTGCGGCGTATGCACGACAGTACACGCGATCGCCTCGATCCGCGCTGTCGAGCACGCTATCGGTGCGAATCCTCCGCCCAACGCGCGGATCCTGCGCAACCTGATTATCGGCGCGCAGTGCGTCCACGATCACGTGATCCATTTCTACCATCTGCAGGCGCTCGACTGGGTTGATATCGTCTCCGCGCTTTCGGCGGACCCGGCAAAGGCCGCCGCGCTTGCGCAGTCGATCTCCGACTGGCCGATCTCCGGCCGCGCCTACTTCACCGATGTGCGCAAACGGCTCAAGGACTTTGTCGCGGGTGGGCGACTGGGGCCGTTCGCCAATGCCTACTGGGGCCATCCGGCCTACAAGCTTCCGCCGGAAGCCAATCTGATGGCGGTCGCGCACTATCTGCAGGCTCTCGATTTCCAGCGCCAGTTCATCCGTATCCACGCGATTCTCGGCGGCAAGAATCCCCATCTGCAGAGCTTCCTGGTGGGCGGGATGGCGACGCCGGTCGATCCCGACTCGCAGAACTCGCTCAACCTGGGAACCATCGCGGAACTGAACAAGCTGGTCGCCAGCGCACGCGATTTCGTAACCCGCGTCTATCTTCCGGACATTCTCGCAGTTGCCTCCTTCTACAAGGATTGGGCGAGCGTCGGCGCGGGTGTCGGCAATTATCTCAGCTACGGCGAATATCCCGAGGACGACAACCCCAATCCGCGCATGTATCTTCCCGGCGGCTTCATCCTGAATCGCGATATCACAAAGGTTCAGGCGGTCGAGCCCGACAAGATCTCCGAATACGTCAAACATTCCTGGTACGACTACAAGGGCGGCGACGACAAATCCCTGCAGCCGTTCAAGGGCGAGACGATCCCCAACTACACGGGGCCCAAGCCGCCCTACGAGCGCCTGAACGTCGATCAGAAGTACAGTTGGCTCAAGTCGCCGCGCTACAACGACAACCCGATGGAAGTCGGACCGCTCGCGCGGATGCTGGTTGCGTACGCGCACGGACGGCCGGCCCGCGCCAAGGAACTAATCGACAGCACGCTCAAGACGCTGGGCGTCGGACCGCAGGCGCTGTTCTCCACGCTCGGGCGTATCGCCGCGCGCGCGATCGAAACGCAGGTTATCGTCGAAAAGATGCAGGACTGGGTCGACGCGCTCGCCGAGAACATGGCGCGCCGCGATTACCGGATCTGCGACAACTCCAAATGGGACCCTTCGACCTGGCCCGCGGAGTGCTGGGGCGCGGGATTCCACGAGGCTCCGCGCGGCTCGCTCGGCCATTGGGTGCATATCAAGGACGGGGCGATCGCCAACTATCAATGCGTCGTGCCGAGCACGTGGAACGCGGGGCCGCGTGACGCGGCGGGCAAGCGCGGACCGTACGAGGAAGCGCTTATCGGGAACCCGGTCGCCAAACCCGACCAGCCGCTGGAAATCCTGCGCACGGTCCATTCCTTTGACCCCTGCATGGCGTGCGGCGTTCACGTCCTCGACAACGAGCGGCGCGAAATCGTCCGAGTGAGGGCCGTATGAGCGCGGCACTGGCAAGGCCGATTCCCGAGAGCCGAAGAATCCGCGTCCGCGTATGGGAACTGCCGGTCCGGATCGCCCACTGGTGTATCGTGTTCTCGATCCTGGTGCTCGCCGCGACCGGCTTCTATATCGGCCATCCGTTCATCTCCGTCTCGGGCATGGCGCGCGATCACTTCGTGATGGGCACCATCAAGGTGATCCACTTCTACGCGGCGATCGTGTTCACGCTGGCGGTGCTGTCGCGGCTTGTCTGGATGTTCATGGGGAACCGCTACGCGCGATGGAACCAGTTCATTCCCACGAGCAGGCGCCGATTGCACAACATGTACGAAAGCCTGAGGTTCTATCTGTTCATCCGGCGCGACCCACCGCCCGTCATCGGGCATAACGCGCTCGCCGGCGCGGCCTACTCGGTCATTTACGGGATCTGTCTCGTGATGATCGGAACCGGACTTGCGATGTACGCACCTCAGGCGCCGGTGGGTTCGCCGATGCGATGGTTCGCGTTCCTGATCCCGTTCTTCGGCGGGCTGCCGACCGCGCGCCTGATTCATCATATCGGGATGTGGCTCCTGCTCGCCTTCATGGTCCATCACGTCTACAGCTCGATCCTGGTTTCCGCGGTCGAACACAACGCCACCATCGAATCGATCGTCTCTGGCAACAAGTTCGTCACACCGGAGACGCTCGCCGAGGAGTCCGAGGAGTCCGATGCCTGAGCGCGCCGCGCTTCTGGTGCTGGGACTGGGCAACGTGCTCTGCGGCGACGACGGACTGGGCGCGCGCGCCGTTCATCTGCTGCAAAGGGACTTTCTCGCGCCCGAAGGAGCGGTCGTAATCGACGGAGGAACGCTTGGCCTCTCGCTCCTGCCGCTCATTCAGGACGCCGAGCGGGTGCTGCTCGTCGACGCGATACGAAACGCGGGTGCCCATCCGGGCGCCGCGGTGCGCCTGCACGGCGACGACGTCGCGCCCGCCGTGCGCGAACGCCTTTCGGTCCATCAGATCGGCGTCGCCGATCTGCTCGACGGTGCGCGGCTTCTCGGATGCTGCCCGCCGAGCATGACGCTTCTCGGCCTGGTGCCGGAAGATCTCGGCCTGCGCGTCGGACTCTCGCCAGCGGTCGAACGCGCGATGCCGGGGCTGGTCGAAAGAATCATCGCCGAAGCGCGCGCGCTCGGATTTGAATTCCGTCCGAGGCCATACGATGAGAAATCGTCTCGCGTGGATGACGCTCGCGATGTGGCTTCTGTTCTCGGGTTGTGGAGGTCGGGATGCTGACCTGCCGGCGCATTACCGGAACCTCACTGTTCCGAACGGGCTTCTCGCCTCGGCCGCCGCGCGCGAGCGGGGACGGGCGCTCTTCCTTCGGCATTGCGCGATCTGCCACGGCGTCCACGCCGACGGGCACGGCGTCCGCAGCGAGGGACTCGACCCGGCGCCCATGGACTTCACCAATCCGCGATGGCGCGAATCGGTCACGCCACGCCACGTTTTTTACTGGATACAAAACGGGGTGCCGGGAAGCGCGATGCCGGCGTGGAAGATCTTCGACGAGCACGAGACCTGGGCTCTCGTCGCCTACGTCCTTTCGGCCGGAAAAACTTGACCCTTAGACACGATGGAACGCCGCTCCACAGCTCCCGCGCATGACGAACCGGCGGCTCGCGCGACCGGACGGAAGATTCGAGTCAGCGGGGTCGTGCAGGGCGTCGGTTTTCGCCCGTGGGTGTATCGCCTCGCCCGCGAGGAGGGAATTTCCGGACGCGTGCGAAACGACGCCGAGGGCGTCACGATAGAGGCGTTCGGAACCCCGTTCGCCCTCGACCGCTTCCTCACGCGGCTCAACGGCGAACCGCCGCGCGCCGCCGTGATAACCGCGCTCAAGTGGCGTCCTCTCGCTTCCGATGCGCCAGCGGATTTCCAAATCGGCGCGAGCCGTCCCGCGCCGACTCGCCGCGCGTCGATTCCAGCCGATATCGCAACCTGCCCGCAATGTCTTGACGAGGTCTTCGACCCGAAAAACCGCCGCTACCGCTATCCCTTCACCAACTGCACCAACTGCGGCCCGCGCTTCACGATCGTTCGCGAAGTGCCCTACGACCGTCCTGCGACCACGATGGCCTCGTTCGCGATGTGTCCGGATTGCCGGCGCGAGTACGAATCCGTCGTGGACCGGCGCTTTCACGCCGAGCCCAACGCGTGCCCGCGATGCGGCCCGCGGCTTTCCCTGCTCGCTGCTGACGGCGCGCAACTCGATACGGACGATCCGATTCACGCTGCCGCGCAAGCGCTACGCGAAGGTTTAGTCGTCGCGGTAAAAGGGCTCGGCGGATTCCATCTCGCATGCGACGCCACCCACGCGGCTGCCGTCTCCACGCTTCGCGAACGCAAGCGCCGCGAGCAAAAGCCGTTCGCGGTGATGGTGCGCGAACTGCGCGACGCCGAACTAATCGCGTACCTGAACGCCGAAGAGCGCCGATTGCTCACCTCCCCCGAGCGGCCGATCGTGCTCGTGCGCCGGCGCGAAACCGCGCAGCTCGCTGACGAAATCGCGCCGCACAATCCTCTTGTCGGCGTGATGCTCGCCTACACGCCGCTTCATCATCTGCTGCTCGCCGAATGCGCCCGGCCGCTCGTGACGACCTCCGGCAATCTGAGCGAGGAACCTATCGCATATCGCAACGACGAAGCGCGCGAGCGTCTTTCGGGTATCGCCGACCTTTTCCTCGTCCACGACCGCGAGATCGTCACGCGATGCGACGATTCGGTCGTGCGCGAAATCGCCGGGCGTCCGGTCGTGATGCGCCGTGCGCGCGGCTACGTTCCGCGCGCCATCCCTGTGCGGCGCGCCTTTGCGCGCCCGGTGCTCGCGTGCGGCGCGCAACTCAAGAACACCTTCTGCCTCGGCGTCGGCGACGAGGCTTATCTCGGCCCGCATGTCGGCGACCTCGACAATCTCGAAACCTACGCCTCGTTCGAGGAATCCGTTGCGCGCATGCGGCGTTTTCTCGGCGTCGTACCCGAGGTCGTCGCGCACGATCTCCATCCCGATTACCTCTCGACGCGATACGCGCTCGCGCGCCGCGACGTTATCCACGTCGGCGTGCAGCATCATCATGCGCATATCGCAAGCGCGATGGCCGAGCATGGCCTCGACGGCGCGGTCCTCGGCGTCGCCTACGACGGAACCGGATACGGCCTCGACGGAACTGCATGGGGCGGCGAGTTGATGCTCGGCGGTTACGCGGGTTTCGAACGAATCGCGACGTTTCGTGCGATTGCGCTTGCGGGCGGCGATCGCGCGATTCGCGAGGTATGGCGGATTGCGCTCGCCGCGCTTTACGACGCGTTCGACGGCACGCCGCCGCTCGGCGAAATTCCGCTTTTTCGCGGCGTTCGCGCCGATTCGCTCGAAACCGTCTCGCGGATGGTCCGCTCGC
>JAJYMR010000119.1 GCA_021786815.1 Deltaproteobacteria bacterium | reverse complement strand
TCGAGATATCCCACTGACACGGACTTGTTTTCGCCGGTCTCGGCGCCTTGTGCGAATGCCCTGGGCGCGAAACTAACCGCGATCGCGAGGACTGCTACCGTCACAAGCGGCTTCAGCCACGCTTTGTTCCACTTCTTCATTGGGGCTTACCTCCTTGCCGGGCCCTAAGTTCGTTGAAACGAGGTAACAGCAATAAGGATGCCATAGCTAGCGACGGGTTCGGCTAGCGAATTCGCGGAATTTCAACGCGGAAGAGCGAGACGGCTGACTCGCGCGGAGACAATTGCGCCTTCGAGTCTTGGGCCATTTAGGGCCAATTGTCGCTTACGACGGTATCTGGATGCGCGCGAGAGCGGGGCCAAGCTTACGTTTTGTGCCAGATGTCAGCGTGAACTTGAATTTCGCGCGTACTGACGGATATTCCGCTCAGGCCCGCGCGATTTCGATACAAACAGAACTGCCACATCAAGGGTCTTGCGGTCACAATTCGCGATACGACGCGCTAGAGAGCAAGACCGGCATTTGAACCAACGAGTTGAGAAAACCGAGGGAAGAACGTGAGCCAGGCTCGGACCCCAACGCCTTCGAGGCCGCGCAAAGAGAACGCCGCGCGATCCCGGCCCGCCCTCCAGCGCGAGCTTGTCTACACACGGCTCGACGGCATTCGAGGCTCCCGGGCGCTGCGCTTGCCGCTCGCTTGCGGCGGAGCGTCACTGCGCGGCTTCTGTCAGCGGCTCCGTGAAGCGTCGCTTGCGTTGCTACCCGAATAGGGCACGAAGGAGTCTTGCACCCGATACGCGTAGATGAGAGTGAACGGACGCTTGAACCCGCTGGAACCTGCCTCGGCAAAGCCGGTGGCCTTGAAGAGTAGCGACCTGGAGTCCAGCCATCTCACCACGAACTTGAATACGGGATATCCGCCGCTCAGAAGATGATAGTCTGTCCCGGGCCGCAGAGTCATGAGCAGCGTTTTGCTCAGATCGATTCGTTTCAGCCTCGGCCCGAGCACGAATAGAACGCTTCTGGAGTCGTCGGCGGCGCAAAAATCATTTATCGCGACGGCCTGCGATGAGGGCGACCACAGAACGTTCACCCATCTGCCGTACTGATATAACATCCGGCGCGCGTGACGTTTCGTATCGATTAGATAGATCGTATGCGGATACGTGGTCGCGCTGTCACAGTCGTCACAGTCGATGTTTTCGAGCAGGGAGCGGCGGTTGGGCGATGCGAGCCGGTTTCGGGAACCTGGAAAACTTACGTGCGGCAACTGCTCCCACGGATCCGACTCCACCACCCCTTTTCTTCGTTGAGCGGCCGCGGCGCCATTCGCTTTCAGCCCGGGATGACCGAGCGCGTACCCGGCGGCAAGGCCAAACGCGATTACCAGGAAGAGTATAGCCGCTCGAAAGACCGTGTTATTGCGCGCGCAGCCACTGTGGATCGCATCGGCTTCCAGTGAACGCCAATTTGCGGCGCTTCGCCAGAAAAACCGACAGGCTTGTCGGCTCGCCCGCGAGCGCGTCGTAACGAAGCGGCGCCGCCGCTGCAGCACCCAGATGAACGTCAAGTTCGCGAGTTGGATGGCGTCCCCGACGGGATTTGAACCCGTGTTACCGACGTGAAAGGCCGGTGTCCTAGGCCGAGCTAGACGACGGGGACCTGCGAGAAAGGCGCGTTCCGACAGGCTGCGTAGCCCTGAATCAGCCTCGCGAGGCTACCAGAGCCAGCCGCGCCGCGGCAAGTATGCGCCCGAAAAACGGACGAAGCAAAGGCACCTGGGCCGCGATTATCCGGAGAATCCCACAGTGCCGATTATTTCCGAAACCGAGCGCTTGCCGTTCTCCGCGAGAAGCGTGTCGAGTTCGCGATCGATCCTGCCGAGCGCTCCGGCGCCCTCCTTGATAATCGCCGAGCCGACCTGCACGGCCTTCGCGCCGGTCAGATGCGCCACGTAGGCGTCGCGTCCCCTGTTCACTCCGCCCACCGCAACGATATCGAGCGCTCCGGCGGCCTCGCGATAAAACCTGTGAACCTGCGAAAGTGCACGCGGCTCTCCCGTGACCGTCGCGCTTCGGATGTCGATATCTAAATCCTTCGGCAGGTCGTTGGCGCATACGAGGATTCCCACACCCGCCGACTTCATCCGGTGTGCGAGCGCGCGCGGCTCGAGCGAAAGCCCAGCGGGCGGCATCTTCACTGCGAGCACGGCCCGGGTCGCGCCGCGCACTGCTTCGAGCAGCGAGCCGAGCCGCTCTATCGAGGCGAACGGAGCCAGTGCGCGCTGCACGTAATCGTCGGCGAGGTTGAGTTCGATTATGTTCACCCCGGCTTCGTCGAGCGTCCGCGCAACACCGGCAAGCTCGCCGTCGCTCGTGCCGACCACGCTCGCAACCACAATCTTGCCGCGCGAGCGAAGTTCGCGCGCAATCGCCGCGAAATGCTCGATGCCACGGTTCCTGAGATTTTCGGGCTCCTCGAGTCCGGCCATGTTGCACGACTTGAAGACCACCGGCCCGGTATGCACCGCGCTCAGTTCGTAAAGCTCGCCGCGCTCCGCCGAACGCGGCCCCGACGCGTTCATCACCGAGGAACCAAGCTCCACACCGCCCAGGTTTATCGCCGTGCGCTCCATCCCGTACTTCCTACCGGCCTGAGCGACCGCCTCGCAAGCGATTGCGATCTCACGCGCCCAGGCTCGCGCGCTCTACTTCCACGCCGCGTCCGCGACCGCTAGTAATTGAAGACTCGGAACACCGCGAAAGGCGCGCGCGACGCCATACCCTCGATATCGAGCGGCGCAGGGCGTGCCTCTCGCTCCAAAACCGAGAGCCGGTACCGAAAGCATGGCGCGGATGCAACAGAATGGACCGATCCTGATAGCCGGAGCAGGCGCGATCGGCTCGGTGATGGGCGCGATGCTGCGCGCGGCCGGGCACGAAGTCGCGATGCTCGGACGGCGGGCGCATCTCGACGCCGTCGCGCGCACCGGGCTTCGGCTGACCGGCCTTTTCGGCGAGCGCGTCGTGCGCGGGTTCACGCTCGCTGAACGCGCCGCTGAACTCGACCGGCGCTTCGACCTCGTTCTGCTCACGGTCAAGAGCTATGACACGGCGGCAATCGCGGCCGAGCTTTCGCCGATACTCGCGCCGGACGGACTGGTCGTCTCGATGCAGAACGGAGTGGGAAATATCGAGACGTTCGTCGAGCGTTTCGGCGCCGCGCGCGTGCTCGGCGGGCGCGTGATCTTCGGCGCTGAGATGGAATCTCCCGGCGCGGTACGGGTTACGGTCTTTGCGGAGCCGGTCGCGGTCGGTCCGGCGCCTTACGTGCAGGGCGAGCAAAGCGCGCGGCTCGTGGAACGCGCCCGCGCGGTCGCGGCGATGCTCACGCAGGCCGGGATTCCGACCGAGGCGTGCGCGGACGTGATGCCGTATCTATGGACGAAGCTCTTCTACAACGCGGCCTTGAATCCGCTCGGCGCGCTTCTCGGACTTCATTATGGAGCGCTTGCCGAAGATCCCGACCTGCGCGCAATCATGAATGACGCGATCGACGAGGCTTTCGCGGTCGCGCGCCGGACGAATGTCGCGGTTCCGTTCAAGGACGCCGACGCGTACCGAAGCGTATTCTATGAGAAGCTCGTCCCTTCGACATTCCATCATCGCCCGACCATGCTCTACGACTTGGAGCGCCGCGGACGCACCGACGTCGATGCGCTCAACGGCAAAGTGGTCGAGCTTGCCGAACGTTTCGGGCTCGAAGCGCCGGTGAACAGGATGCTCACGCGGCTGGTGCGGGCGCGCGAGCGTCTTCAGAAGGAGAAGAGCGAACAGTCGTGACACGAGCGAAGATAAGCCGGCACGCGATGGAGCAGATCATTGCGCAGGCCGAGCGCGAGTTCCCGTTCGAATGCTGCGGCTTCATTATCGGCGACGCGGCCTCCTGCGAAGTACGTCCGATAACCAATATTCAGAACCGCAGGCACGCCGAAGACCCGAACGCTTTCCCGCGCGACGCGAGAACCGCCTTCCTGATGGAACCGAAGGAGCATCTGGCGGTCCTGAAGGAAATCGACGAGCGGAAACTCGCGCTCAAATTCGTCTATCATTCGCATCCCGACCACGACGCCTACTTCTCGCCGACCGATCGCGCGCAGGCCTGCTCGTTCGATCCCGAGTACCCGGACTATCCCGACACGGTTCATGTCGTGATGTCGATACGCACGGGCAAATTCGCGCGCGCGGCAGCGTTCGCGTGGGACGCGGGGCGCAAGGATTTCGTCGAAGCCGAGCTAATCGTCGAAGGCTGAGCCTGAAGCGCACCGCCAGCAGTCAGCTCCAAGTCCGTGACTATGCGCGCGGCGCTTTATACCGAAGGCTTTTTCGCGATCAATTCGAATACCGGGTAGCGTGACGCGATTTCCTTGAACGACTCGGCGGGCGAGCCCTTGGGTATCGGGAAATAGCGCTGCACGGCGACCGCGTAGCGGTCGAGATATTCCTTGAGCAGCGCGGGCCGTTCCTCGACGGGGACCTCGCGCACGGAGTAGCTGTCGCGCCTGCCGCGCCTGACCAGCGAAACCTCGCCGACGACCCGCGCATTGCGGACCCAGCTTGTTTCGCCGCGAGGCGCAACCAGGTAGCCGCGGTTCCCATATTCGAGCAGATTGACCGGCGTCGAATAGACGTTGCCGCTGCGGCGACCCTTTACCTCGAGCACGTAGACGTAGCCGAAACCGACGCCGAGACGCGCCAGCATCCCGACCAGATTGTTGGTCATCCGTTCGAAAGCATTCGGCTTCAGGAAGTCCGGTCTCTCGGCAGCCATCGGCGAAACGCCTCCCCGCACGCGCCGCGCCGGACTTTATCACCCGAGCATCCGCGACGCGACAACAGCACTCGGCCGTTTGCGCGCCGAAGCGCGAAAGCCGGCGTTTGACAAATGAACGTTCATTCAACTATTGCACCACTCGGGGAGAGTGCGACAGGACCGCCGCGCGGCGGCCGTCGCTCTTCGATTAACCGACTATGCCCGAGCCGCTAAGGGCGCAGCCGCAGGACGAATCTCTGGTCAAGGCGCGGCGCAGGCAGATTTTCCTTGCCGCGTGCCGCGTGCTTGCGCGCAAGTCTTTCCACGAAGCCACAGTCAAGGAACTCGCGCTCGAGGCCGGCCTCGCCGCAGGCTCGATCTACGTCTATCTCCCGAGCAAGGACGACATCCTCATACTGATCGCCGAATCGATGGTCGCGGAGCTGGTCGAAAGCCTGCCCGCGATCCGCGAGCGCACCCAGGGCGATCCGCGCCGCGAACTGCTCGAAGTGATGCGCACCGCGCTCGACGTGATCGACCGATACCGCGAAGCCTTCACCGTGCTCCATCATGAGGTCCGCTACCTCGCGCGGCGCCCCGAGTATCGGGCCGCGCTGGACCGAATCGTCGATCAGTATTTTTCGGCGGTCGCAGGCGCGCTCGAACGCGGACGGCGCGCGGGCGCAATCAGGTTCGAGGACGAGCGAAGCGTGGTCGAGGCGATCCATATGCTGTGCGCGGGATGGGCCACTGGCGCCGACTACCTTCGCAACACGAGCAAGGAGACCTATTGGCGGGAAATAGCGGCGCTCGTCGAGGGTCGCTTCTTCGCGCCCAACGGGACTGTTCGCAACGACCGCAGGGACTGAAGGCCGAGCAGGAGACGGAAATGGCACTGTACGACCGACGCACGATGGATGGCGTTTACAGCGTCCGCCAAAGCGCCACCTTCATCATGAATTATCGCTACGCCGAGGAGCGGATGATGCGGATGATGGCGGGATGGATCGCGCTTACGCCGCAAATTCCGGTCAAGATCGAGATGGCGCGCCAGGTCTATGAAGACGCGCTTCATACCGACGCGCTTGGCAAGCGGCTGCCCGAGCTTCGCTCGCAGGCGCAGCTTTCGCGCGCCGCCAACGAGTCCTTCGCCACGTTTGTCGACACGATCGAGGACGAGGAGGAATGGGAGGACACGCTCGAGCGCCTGGTCGGAATCTACCGCGTGCTCAAGCCCCATCTGGTCTCCCATTACAGCGCCCATGTCGCCGCGGCCAATCCGGTTTACGAGCCGCCGACGCTCAGGATCCTCGCCCGGATGGTCGAGGAGGAAAAAGCGCATATCGAGCGCGGCCTGGTCCTGCTCGACGATCTGCTCGACTCCGCCGAAAAGCATCGCCGCGCCGCCGCCTGGCAGGCGCATCTCGAAGAACTGCTTGCCGCCTCGGGCGGAGTGACAGGTTTTGCGTCCGAAGGCGAAACCTCGAAGAAACTGGGAAGAAGCTGATGAAGGAACCGGAAAAGTTTCCCGAATTGGACGACGCGATTGCGGCGCACGCGCGCGCCGTGTGTGCGAGCGACTTCGAAGCCGCCGAAGCGTTCGCAACGTCCGGCGTCCTGACGGCGCATCGCCGCGTCTTCTCCGCCGAGCGTATCGGCTCGTCCGCCGACTTCATCGAACTCGGGCGCGCAAGGATAGGCTTCCAGTTCGTATCGAAAATCCGCTTCACGTCGGGCAAGCGAATGCTTTTGATGCTCATTCGATGGAGGCGCGAGGAAGACGGCAAATGGCGTATCGCCGAAATTGAGGACCTGAGCGGCAAGCGTTCGCCGTGGAGCGATATTCCGCCCATCGGTGCGCCGCGCCCGGAGAATCGCGATGCCTGACCTTGGATTTCGCAAAAACGTGATGGGGCCGCAGCCGATCGCCGAGCGCACCGCGACCCCGCCCGAGATGCTCGAAGCGGCGAATCGTTTCCTTCAGTTGCTCGCCGAGGCAGACGCCGACGGGCTTTGCGCGATGACGGTCGAGCAGACCCGCGACGAAGTCAGCCGCCTCGCCGAGGCCGTCCGGCAGGCCGGACCGTACAATGAAAACCGGATCGTTGCCTCAGCCCGGACCAACAGGCACTACTGGATCAAGGCCGAATTGAAGGCTTCCGGGGCAAAACCGTTTCTCGTCCAGCTACGGCTCGGCGAGCACGACGGCCGATGGAAAATCTGGGAGACCATGAACCTGACCGACGCCCGCTCGGCGTGGACCAGGTAGGAGAACGCCGCCATGCAGAGATTCCTTCCCGTGGACAAGCTGGCAAGACCCGAAAACTACATCCTGGTTTCGCTCGACCGGATGCGCCAGGCGCGTGTTGACCAGGGGCTCACGCCGTTCAACGCGATGCCGTACGAGGAGGATTTCCTCAGGGCCCGCCTTCATGGAATCTGCGCCGGCGAGATGCAGGCGATGGAGGCGGCGGGACGCACGCTGTTCGATTTTCCCGACGCGCCGTGGGAGTTCCAGCTCGACATGGCGCGCCAGGTCTGGGACGAATCGCGCCACGCTGAAATCTACATGAAGCTGCTCGAATACGTGGGCTCGTACCTGGGCGAGTTCCCGGAAAGCGAGGTCCTGTGGTCGTGCACGCAGGTCGACGATCCGGCCTGCCGTGTCGCGGGGATAAATCGCGGCCTTGAAGGACTTGCCTGCGACGTCTTCGAACAGCTTATCCGGCTCGCGCAGAAGATGGGCGACCCGGTTATCGAGCGCGCCGTCGATTACGTGCTCGCCGACGAGATCACCCACGTCCGGATGGGCTCGAAGTGGATGCGCAAGCTGACCGAGGGCGATCCCGAACGGCTAAAGCGCGCGCAGCAGTTCCAGGAGAACATCGACAACCTGTTCAATTTCAGCGGCGGACGCACCACGCAGGAGGAAGCCGCGCAGGTTCATCAGAAGCTCGGCGACAAGGAAATCGAGTTCGACTCGACGCTGACGATCGCGCGCGAAGCGCGGCTGCTCGCCGGTTTCAACGAGGAAGAGATCGAGCGCCTCGTCAAGGCCGCGTCGCGCAGCGCCGCTTACTGAGCAAAGGGAGGCACGGAACCATGCAAAAGTTCATCCCGGTTGACCGGCTCGCCCGCCCGGAACACATGGTCGTGATGCGCTCGCGGCAGGTACGCGATATCCGTGACGAGCAGAACCTCGACCGACGCGAGCTTCCCTTCGACGAGGAAGCGCTGCGTGCCCGTCTTCACGGTATCCTGACGGGAGAAATCCAGGCGATGGAGGCGGCGGGACGCACGCTGTTCGATTTTCCCGACGCGCCGTGGGAGTTCCAGCTCGACATGGCGCGCCAGGTGTGGGACGAATCGCGCCACACGGAAATTTTCCATCGCCTGCTCGAATACATGGGCGGACATCTCGGCGATTACATCGAGTCGGAAATTCTCTGGCGATGCGCCCAGGCCGACGACCCGGCTGCGCGCGTCGCCGGAATCAACCGCGGACTCGAAGGACTTGCCTGCGACGTCTTCGAGCAGCTTATCCGGATCGCACAGCGAAACGGCGACGAGGTTATCGAGCGCGCCGTGGATTACGTGCTTGCAGACGAGATCACCCACGTCCGGATGGGGTCGAAATGGATGCGCAAGCTGACTGAGGGCGACCCCGAACGGCTCAGGCGTGCGCAGGAGTTCCAGGAATCGGTCGATGAGGTCTTCAATTTCCGCGGCGGGCGGCGCGCACGCGAAGACGTGACCAACGACAACGGGACGCTGCTCACGATCGCGCGCGAAGCACGGCTGCTCGCGGGTTTCACCGAAGAGGAGATCGAACGGCTTATCGCGTCGTCGCGCAAGAGCGCCGCGTACTGAGCAGTTGGCGCGTCGTCCATAAGGGGGCGTCGTGATTCGACGCCCTTTTGTTTTCCGTCGCGCTGATGAAACCGCTGGCTACGCTCCGCCGGCCGCATCGGCCTGACTGAAGCTGTTCTTATGCCGCGTCAATTGCTTTTGGCCTCGACCTAATGTACGTGATATGGTCTGTTAGCTGTTTTAACCCTTTGGTTTCAACTCAGTAGCCGCGCCGCCGCACGGGTGATCGAACGCGAGGGAACGGAGATTTTGAAGTGACGCCCAATTCTTCGGAAGCCAACACGATGACGAAAAGCCGAGCGCTAGCCGATTGGGTAACCGAAGCCGCACGCCTGACCCAGCCGGATCGAATCGTATGGTGTGACGGCTCCGAAGAGGAAAACGAGCGGCTTACGCGCGAGGCGCTGGCAGCGGGCACGCTTATCAAGCTCAACCAGGAAAAGCGCCCCGGATGCTACCTGCATCGATCCAACCCCAACGACGTCGCCCGCACCGAACAGCTCACCTTCATCTGCACGCCGACAAAAGATGAAGCCGGACCGACCAACAACTGGATGGCGCCGGACGAGGCGTACGGCAAGCTGCGCGGATGGCTCAAGGGCTCGATGCGCGGGCGCACGATGTACGTTATACCGTACGTGCTCGGCCCGGTCGGCTCGCACTTCGCCAAGGTCGGCGTGGAACTCACGGACAGCGTTTACGTCGCGCTCAACATGCGGATCATGACCCGGATGGGCAAGGCCGCGCTCGAGATGCTCGACGACTCGGACGATTTTGGCCGCGGGCTTCATTGCACCCTCGATCTCGATCCCGAACGCAAGCTTATCTGCCATTTCCCGCAGGACAACACCGTGTGGTCGGTCGGAAGCGGATACGGCGGCAACGCGCTTTTGAGCAAAAAGTGCTTCGCGCTCAGAATCGCCAGCTGGGCTGGACGGACCGAGGGATGGCTCGCCGAGCACATGCTCATCGTGGGCATCCAGAATCCCAAGGGCGAGACTACTTACGTGGCCGCGGCGTTTCCGAGCGCCTGCGGCAAGACGAATCTCGCGATGCTTACGCCGCCGCCCTCGATGCTCGAGAAGGGATGGCGCGTGTTCACGGTCGGCGATGATATCGCCTGGCTGCGCGTGGGACCCGACGGACGGCTGTGGGCAATCAATCCCGAGGCGGGATATTTCGGCGTCGCTCCCGGAACGAGCGCCCGCTCAAACCTGAACGCGATGCGGATGCTGGAGCACGACTCGATCTTCACCAACGTCGCGATGGCGCCCGACGGCGACGTGTGGTGGGAAGGGATGGACGTCGATCCGGCGGACGGGATGCTCGACTGGCAGGGCCGTTCGTGGGATCCGAAAAGCGGGCAGAAAGCGGCGCATCCGAACAGCCGTTTCACCACCCCGATGAAGAACAACCCGGTGCTGTCGCCCGAGGCCGACAACCGCAACGGCGTCCCGATTTCAGTGATTATCTTCGGCGGACGGCGCGCGACCACGATGCCGCTCGTGCTCGAGTCGTACGATTGGACGCACGGCGTGTACATGGGCGCGACGATGGGCTCGGAGACGACGGCCGCAGCTACAGGCGCGGTCGGCGTGGTGCGGCGCGACCCGATGGCGATGCTGCCGTTCTGCGGCTACAACATGGGCGACTACTGGGCGCACTGGCTTAAGATGCGCTCGGCGATCAAGAAGCCGCCGCGCATCTTCATGGTCAACTGGTTCAGGAAAAACGAAAAAGGCCATTTCCTGTGGCCCGGTTACGGCGAGAACCTGCGCGTGCTCAAATGGATGCTCGATAGGATTGACGGAAAGGCGAACGCGCTCGACACACCGGTCGGCCGGGTGCCTCGGCCCGAGGACCTCGACCTCACAGGACTGCACGTCAGCCCTGAGCACCTGCGAGAAGCGCTCGCGGTCAACCCCAAGGAATGGAACGCCGAGCTTCATTCGGCGGGCGAATTCTTCACTCAGATCGGCAGCACGGTTCCCGAAGAACTTCGTCACAGGCACGCCGAGATGCTCGACGCGCTGAACGGCAACGGCGCCCGGCGTCACGCGCAGGCCTGAGACTCACGCGCGCGGCGCCCACGCCGCAATCATCTGAAACGCTCGCGGCGGGCAATCTTGCCCGCCGCTTTTTTCTGCACGAATACGTCCTCGGTTTGCTTCGCACCCGCATCTTTCGAAAGGCCGATTTCTTCGAAACTCGCGAGGGAATCTGCCGCTTGATGCCTTCCCTTGCGGCTGGGTTTCTGGCGGACGCCTCGACTCGCTGGGCGGGTCTTCTGTGGCCGGTCGTGAAAAGCGTTGCCCAGCAACTGAATGGACGCAGGCGAGCAAAAGCAAACGCGAAAGGTGTGGAAGCCGAACGCCTGCCCACACCGCTGACTGAAGAGAACCGAAGTCGCGGCCGGAAAGCCTACCGGCAACGCTCGAAGACGCTGAGACTTCCAAAGACGCGCCCCGCTCCTATCGCTACAAGGGTTGCGGCGTGCCGTTAACTACGAGTATAGGTCCACAATATTGCAGCCCGTGCTGGTGCCGATCGTCGAGCGGCCCTTAGGTCTCGGCAGTGTAGGCCTTGATCCCCAGCCGCCGCTCACTCAAGGCCAAAGGAGGGAAAAATCAATTTGAATGCGGAACGACTGCATGCGGTTCTTTTGCAACTAGGCAAGGAACTCGCGAGTCCCCAGTTCCTGCCGTTCATGCAACAGCTTACCACCGCGTTGCAAAATCAAGTCAACCAGCCGGGCAACGCAAGCTTTCAGCAGACAGTCGCGCAGAGCCTTGCGACTCTCCACACATTTCTGGCGAGCGCGGCCAGCAACTCATTCAGCCCGGCATGGAGGCAAATCCTGAAGGAAATCGGCGTGGCTGATTTGCTTGGGAACACGCTCGATGCGAGTCTCGTGGAGGTTTTCGCTCGGAACCAGATCACGCCAACCATCGCGCTTCAGGAAATCCAGCAAATCAATCAAAGGCTGGCGCAACTCAAGCCTACTGTCGATCAACTCGTTGCGGGCTTCAAGTCCATCGGGGTTACCGCCGACGAACTGCCGCCCGGCGTGTCCGAGGTTGGCGTGGTAATCCCGCGTGCGGCCGTCGAGAATAAGCTTGATCCTCTTGCCAACGAACTGCACGAGCTCAATCTCATGCTTGGCGATTTTCAAGAGATCGCAACGGGCAGACGAGACGGGTTCGAAATTCGATCCATTTCGTCAACCGACTTCGCATTTTTCGTGCGCACGGCACCTTCGGTCGCCGCATTTCTCGCTCTCGCGGTCGAACGAATTGTAAAGCTTTACAAAACCCTTCTCGAAATCCGGCAACTCCACGCTGAGCTTGCAGCGCGGGGCGTTTCAAAGGCGGATCTGCAGGGAGTCGAGAATCACGCGAATAAACTCATGCGCGACGGAATTGAGAAGCTGATCGTCGAGGTGCCGGACCGGTATTTTGTAACAAAGGACAGCAGCCGAAAAAACGAACTGAAAAACAGTTTGCGAATTACGTTAAATCGCTGGGCCAATCGGATCGATAGAGGCTATAACGTTGAGGTTAGAATCGAGCCGCCGAAAGGCGCCAAGCCAGAGGATGCGGTGAACGAGAGCGTGAAGATCATCCGCGAGGCCTCTGAGACCTTGCAGTTTATTAGGCTGGAGGGGAGCCCCATCCTTTCGCTGCCCGAATCCCCGCCACCCCCCAAAGACACGCCGAAAAAGGGCGAGACGAAAAAGTAAAATACCAGGGGAGGGGCCTCGTGGCTGGGCGGGAGCTAGGGCTTCGCCGCAATCCGCCCTGAGGTGCCGGGGAAAACCTCCCGCTCCTGCACGTTTTCACTGAATCCTCGCTTTTTCCGATGGCGGGCGCCTTGGTCGGAAGCGTTCGCCGATACTTTTTCTTTGGCCCTTTTGGCGTGAAGTGTGGGCGTACGGTGAACGGTTAGGGGTTTCGATGAATGCTGCTAGGCGCTTTCGAGGCGTGATATGTCGCAACGATACTGGAAGGAAGTTCACACCGAAGCGTGGCGTCGAACGCGAGAAAGTGGCTTTCTCGAGTGGAAGCGCGTCAGTACTGGCCTGCACCCCAACTTACCCGCATTCATAGGTAGAGTCGGTTGATGTTTTGCCCCTGGTGGGGCGGTGGAGCAAGGCAATCGGGCCCGGCGGATCGGCCGAGCCCTGCGGCGCGCCCGGCGTGGAGGTCGCCCCGGGCGTAGCCGGAGTCGGCGCAAGCGGCAGGATGTAGCCTTCACCGCTGCCGGGAAGCGGGATGGGACCCTGGGGCTTATTGGTTGAGAGATATTTTTGCTTAGGAGGGGGATTTTTCAAGGAGCCCCATGCGCCACGAGCGCCTCCGCACAGGCGCCCACACATAATCATCCGGTTACGCCATTGGGGCAGTGACAATGCGCTGCGGTCTGCCGAGCACCATGCGGAGACACCGGCCCATTCCCGACTGGTATATCCGGGAGGCGGCGGACTTTCCGGAACTCCCGGACACCAATTCGGGTTTGCCGGGACCGGAGTCGCGCTCGGAGCCGGCGTCTGCGCGCGGACTGCGCTTGGAAGCCCAAGCGCCACAAGACTCATCAGCACTACGGCCAGGGCGCGCATCGGAGCACGCGAAGCCGCTCCCGGTCCCCTCGAGCGCGGACGGCCCTTATGGTTTGCACGCGGACCGCTGCCCATAGAGGATTCCCCTTTTACGCCTCCGAGAACTGCGGTCGCACCTTTCTATGTTCCACCATTAGTTGTCAACTGCTCACGGGAAGCGCTAGCGGGCGGTCGTCCGGGCGTGACCTGCCGGCCTTGAGCTAACGCGTTCGGAAAGATCGATGTCGGTTGCAGCGTGCTGGGGCGCCGCTCCGAAGGCTTGGCGCGAGTGGGGAACTTAAACGTGCGCGGCGACGCGACCTCGACTTGCCGGA
>JAJYMR010000248.1 GCA_021786815.1 Deltaproteobacteria bacterium | reverse complement strand
CCTGAAATTCTTCACGTATGAGGACCATAAAGGGGAGCTCCAAGTGGATAGCTCCCGGATTGCTGTTCGGCAGATCCGTATTCTGTCTACAAAAAAAGGCCTTATCCACAGCTGTGGACAAGGCTGTGAGTAATTTTGGGGCCGCTTCAGACCGGATGAATCGGGGAAATTCATCCCGGTTTTCGGGAGGGGAAACCAGATGAACGGGTTGTGGGAACGAGCCGCTGATCGCATTCGCGATCAGCTGGGTCAGGTGGGTTTTGAAACCTGGATCGGGCCACTTAATTTCGTTGGAGTAAACAGTGGAACCGCAACCATACAGGCGCCCAATCGTTTTTTCCGCGACTGGGTCAGCGAGCGTTACATCGACCTGCTCAAGCAGTCGTTGACGGACGCTGCTGGAGAGCCGCTGAACGTAAGGCTAACCCTCGGCGAGGAAACGCCGGAAAAGACGAAGCGTGCGGCTCACGCCAACGGGACGAGCGAGAACGGGTCGGCAGCGCGTGCAACGGCGTCGCGCGACCCCGAGGCGCATCCGCGCGATCGGCATCCGCATCTCAACCCGCGTTATAACTTCGCGGAGTTCGTGGTTGGCTCGGGAAACCAGTTCGCGCATGCGGCCGCGCTGGCGGTGTCGAACCAGCCCGGGGAAAAGTACAATCCGCTCTTCATCTACGGTGGAGTGGGCCTCGGCAAGACGCATCTGGTCACGGCGATCGGCCATAATATTTGGGCCACCGGCAATCGCGCGCGCAAGGTGCTGTTCATGCCGTCGGAAGTCTTCATGAACGAACTCATCAATTCGCTCAGGCGCGACAGGATGGGCGAGTTCAAGGAAAAGTTCCGCAAAGTTGACGCGCTCATACTTGACGACGTGCAGTTTCTGGCCGGCCGCGAGCGAACGCAGGAAGAGTTTTTCCATACGTTCAACTCGCTTCATAGCGAACGCCATCAGATCGTGCTGACCTCGGACAAGGTGCCAAAGGACATTCCGGGGCTTGAGGAACGCCTGCGTAACCGCTTCGAGTCGGGACTTATCGCGGATATTGCGCCGCCCGACTTGGAGACGCGTATCGCGATCGTTCAAAAGAAGGCGGTGCGCGAGAGTCTCCGGCTTTCGCCCGACGTTGCGATGTACATCGCGCAAAATGTCTCGTCGAACGTGCGCGAGCTGGAGGGATGTCTGACGCGGCTTGCCGCGCTCGCCTCGCTCAACAAGTCCGAGATCACGCTGGAGTTCGCCAAGCAGGCGCTCCATGATCTCATCCGCGGGAACCAGGAGGTCGCGCCCGATATCGAGGCGATCCAGCGCACCGTCGCCGAGTTCTTCCACATTCGCCTGGCGGATTTGAAATCGAAGCGGCGCACTCAGCACATCGCGTTTTGCCGCCAGGTTGCGATGTATCTGTGCCGTAAGCTCACCCAATGTTCGTTTCCGACCATCGGAGAGAATTTCGGCCGCGACCATTCGACCGTGATTCACGCTTACAACCTAATCGCGCGACGGGCGGGCAACGATTCGGCGTTCAGGATGTCGATCGAGAAGATCGAGCGGGAACTCAAGTCGGTACGGGACAAGGCGGCTTGACGACAGGCTGTTGGAGCTCTGTGGAAAACTCTTCCGCAATCAACAGCTTCGGTGTCGCGCACGGCGAATGGCGCTTCGGAAGCCTTCCCGGGCCACATGGTTGCCAACGGCGATTCCCGTTTTCTTTCGGGCACTTGCGCCGTTGCTCAACACATCCACAGTCCCTACGGTTACTGCTAGAGTTCTCTTATTGAGAAGAATTATAAGAAGAATCAGGGCCTGAATATCCATGGCGATAGTTGTCGACCGCGAATCGTTTCTGAGCAGCCTTTCGCTCGTCCAGGGAATCGTTGAACGGCGCAATACGGTGCCGATACTCGGTCACGTGTTGATCGAACCGGAAAATACCAGCATCAAGCTCAGTGCGACCGATCTGGAGGTCGGAATCAGCACCGAGGTGACCTGCAAGTCCGCCGGCGAGAAGAGCCTTACGCTCAACGCGCGCAAGCTTTTCGAAATCGTGCGCGAGGCTGCGAGCGAAGAGGTATCGATTGCTCCGCTCGACAAGGACTGGATCGAACTCAAGTGCGGGCGCGCGCGGTTCAAGATGATGGGGCTCGACCCGCGGAGTTTTCCCGCGATGCCGAGCCAGTCGGCTGCGCAAAAGGAGTCGCCCCGGCGCGGCGTAAAGGTTGCGCTGAAAATCGCCGCAAACGTGCTTGCCGGGATGATCGACAAGACCATTTTCGCGGTTAGTCCCGACGAAGCGCGCTACAACCTGAGCGGAGTTTTCCTGGAATCATTCGAACCGGGCAAGGCGCGGATGGTCGCAACCGACGGCCATCGGCTAGCGATGGTCGATCGCGAGGTTCCCGGGTTCGCGATGGAGGCCGGGGTGATTATCCCGCGCAAGGGACTTGGAGAGCTTAGAAAGCTCCTCGATCAGGGCGGCGACGCGGAAGTAAGTCTGGTGATCGACGGGCATCTTGCGTCTCTCAAGCGCAATACGACCGAGGTCTCGATGCGCCTGGTCGAGGGGGAATTTCCCGATTATCGCGGCGTAATTCCGAAGCAGAGCAAGCACATAATCACGGTCAAGCGCGACGAACTGATGTCAGCGATCAAACGCGCCGAAATTTTCTCCAATGAACGCTATCACGGCGTGAAACTCGCGCTATCGGCTGGTGAGCTTACGATTTCCTCGACCAGTCCCGAGATGGGCGAGGCGACAGATACCCTGGACATCGATTACCGTGGCGAGGAGTTTGCGATCGGGTTCAACGCGTCCTACGTTCTTCAGGTGCTTGGGATTATCCCGGCTGAGAGTGAAGTAGCGCTCGGATTGAGCGACGAGGTCAGCCCGGGCGTCATTCAAACGCCTTCTGACACTGCGTTCACGTACGTCGTGATGCCGATGCGGTTGTAAAGGGACTCTGAAGCCCGCGAAGATTCGCCGAGAGTGAGGCGCAAAGCGAACGCCGAATGGCAAATGAAACGGCTGAGCGCCGGAAATCCTGACAGGCATGTCTTCGGGCTACGAGTTGGGAAGGTGAGGGTCGGCTAATTGAACCGAGAAGTAATTGCGGAGCTTGAGAAAGCTGACGATCCGCTGAAGCGCAAATCACTATATGAGCTGGCTTACAACCCTGTACCCACAACTCCTGCCGCAGAGCCGGTAACAGTACATTCCCCGACCAAGCGCCGCCAGCGTCGCCTTCGGCTGTACACCCAAATAATGGGCGACGTTGACGGCGACGTGCTCGAAATAGGCTGCGGCACCGGCGATTGCGCTTGCGTATTGGCGCGTCAGGCGTCGCGCGTGGTTGCGATAGACATCTCCACGGGAATGTTGAAGCAGGCCCAACTGCGCGCCCGTCGCTACCCGGAGTTGGCCAGTAAGCTTGAATTTCGGCGCATGAATGCGGTTGAGATGGAGTTTGCGGATGAGAGCTTCGAGTTTGCGCTCAGCACGTCTCTGATCGAGCATCTACATCCCGAAGACGTCGATATTCATCTCAGGGAGGCATGGCGCGTTCTGAAGCCCGGTGGACGCTACGCGGTCTGGTGTCCAAATCGCCTCGGCCATCACGGAGACCGCGCGTTTCACCTCTGCATGATGTCACACCACGACCTGCGCGGTCGCATGATAAAGGCGGGTTTCCGTTCCTTTCATTCCCCCATGTTCAGAGGCTGGCCGATGATCGCGACCACGTTCAAGATCGGCCTTGAAAATGCGATGGCCGGAATGCGGGTCCCCATCCTCTGGAGTCACCTTGGCGTGCGCAACGTGATGATCGTGGCATGCAAATGACGGGATGACGCATCCGAGCCTGCGCCGCGTCGCAGGCTTAGGCTTCACAGAATCTCCGCAAGCACCACCTTGTTTCCCAGGTCGCGACGATTTTCCCAGGGATAGGAATCCTCCTGCATCACGACTCTGATTGGCAAACCTACCGACGCAAGATCCTTTCGTCGGACAATGATCCACTTGACCTTGCCCTTGCGAACCGCCTGCAAAAGGTCCTTCTCGCGCACGTACTCGGGAACGGGCTTGGGCGGGTTGATATAGAACAGCGCTTCCTGGGTTTTGTATAAAGCGAGTCCCGGAGTGTCGCGGCCCAGGCGCTTGACGATGGCATGCCCGAACGGCTTCTCGGGGCGCCATGCGTCGGAGGCAGGAATCAACACCAGGAAAATGTAAATCATCGCCAGGTATGTGCCGAGCGCGAGCGAAAACGCCATCCGAGCCGGGCGCAGCCTTAAGAGCGCGCAGATAACGCTGGCTACGCTTATGATCCAGAAAATTCCGAACAGCACGCGCCCGGGAGCATCGGGCAGCTTTGCGAGCGCGCCGTGAAAAATCCACGACGGCGGGAACATCACGACAAATCCGAACAGGATCACGAGCGCGAAGATCGCGTATCCGGCAACGAAAAGCCGCCTCGCCCACGCAGACAGTTCCCGTATCGATTGAACCGCGAGCAGTCGCGCCACCAGGATCGCGCCGGCGGGCAGAATGGGCAGGATGTAATAGCTGCGCCGCGACCCGGAAAGCGTGAAGAAGATAAACGTTGACCAGAAGAAAACCAGCAGGAACCTGTCCGCACGCGCGTGCTCGGGCAGGCCGACATGGCGGCGGTGATGCGTATGAGCCAGAGCCGCCGGCAGCATCAGCGACCATGGCGCCATCAGCGCGAATACCACGTAGAAATAGATGTAAATCGGTCCGCGATGGTCGAAGGGACGGAAGAAACGGATGACGTTCTCGCGGAACACCATGTAAAGTCCCGCGTCCGAGCGCATCATCTCCTGCGAGATCTTGAAGGGTGTGAGATAGACCGCGAGCGCGAGCGCAATTGCAACCGGCGTGTGCCAGTTGAAAAGCCATCGATTGCGCTCGGCGACCCATCGCACGCGCGAGCCAGGCGAGCCCTCCAGGAAGCCGCGTCCGAACTCGGTCCATCCGTCGCAAAGCGTGGCGTACGAGCCGATCACCATGATGGGCAGGACGAAGCCGAGCAAGCCCTTCATCTGCGACGTGACCGCCATCACCAGCCACAGTCCCACGACCCCCCATCCGTCGGGCTTGCGCTCGTTCCTGAAGAACAGGAGCAGCGCGGCCAGTTCGCCGGTAATCGTCTCCACGTCGGCCGACGCGGTGCGGGAAAAGAAAACGAAGCTGAAGCTGGTGGCGAGGATGAAGCCGGCGAGCACGGCGGTGCGCAGGTCGTAGAGGCGCCTTACGAGCAGGATCAACAAGGCGACGGCGAGCAGGCCCGCAATCGCGCACGGCAGGCGCGCTGCGGCTTCGTTCATCCCGCCCGTAATCCAGGTTGATGCGACCACAAGCCAGTAGCTGCCGAGCGGCTTGTCGTAGTAGAGGCGCCCATCCATGGTGGGCCAGAAATAGTTTCCCGTACGAATCATTTCGCGCGCGATCTCGGCCCATCGGTACTCCGAGGACCAGAGAGCGCGGCTGCCCAGGCGGACGAAGAAGAGAATGGCGGTCAGCCCGAGCACGGTCCAGGCCGCGATTTTCCAATTTTCAGCTTGTTCGCGATTGCCCGCTTGGGACTCTGAAGTCGATCCGATCCGATCTGCGCTCATCAAAACTCGCGGCCTTTCCGGAAGCGACTGGACTTGGACGATTCTTCCACGGGCCATTCGGCCATAGTGTCTGTGTTAAAGCCGGGGCTTGCAAGCCGCATGGAAGCCCATCGCCGGCCATGCTAGCGTCGGAACTGGCCGACGTGCGGCGTTTCCGCTTCGACGCCGGTCATTCGCCCCGCAACAACGGCATCCCATGAGCGAGCACGACACACAAGCCCATCGCAAGCCCAACCGCCTCATCAATGAGCAGAGTCCATATCTGCGCCAGCACGCCTACAACCCGGTGGATTGGTATCCGTGGGGCGAGGAAGCGCTCAGCCGCGCGCGCGCCGAAAACAAGCCCATCCTGCTCTCGATCGGCTACTCGGCCTGCCATTGGTGCCACGTGATGGAGGGCGAGTCGTTCGAGGACGACGCGATCGCGCGGCTAATCAACGAGAACTTCATCCCGATCAAGGTGGACCGCGAGGAACGTCCGGACCTCGATCAGATTTACATGGAAGCGGTCCAGCTCATGACCGGACGCGGCGGATGGCCGCTCAACATGTTCCTTACGCCCGAAGGCAAACCGTTTTGGGGCGGCACGTACTTTCCGCCAAGCGACAGGCAGGGGATGCCGGGTTTCGCGCGGGTTCTGGCCGCGGTCGCCGAGGCGTATGGGCGCGGCGCGCGCGAGGTGCAAAATAACTCCGAACGGCTGTCCGCGGCACTGCAGTCGCTTGCCGACTTTTCACCCGGCGAGGGAGAGATTTCGCGCGAACTGCCGGTAGCCGCGGCGCGTGCACTCGCACGCGCCTACGATAGCGTGCACGGCGGGCTCGGCCAGGCGCCTAAGTTTCCGAACAGCTTCGTGTTCGCACTCTTCCTGCGCGCCTACGACGCCGACAATGACGCGAATTTCGCCGACATGGTGCACGATACGCTGGTCAAGATGGCCAAGGGCGGAATCTACGACCAACTCGGCGGCGGATTCCATCGCTACAGCGTGGACGAGCGATGGCTGGTGCCGCACTTCGAGAAGATGCTCTACGACAACGCGCTGCTCACGCGCCTTTACATCGACGCCGCTCGCGCGCTCGGCGAGCCGGAGTTTCTCGCGGTCGCTGGCGAGACGCTGGATTACGTGCTGCGCGAGATGACCAGCCCCGAGGGCGGGTTCTACTCGACGCAGGACGCCGACAGCGAAGGCGAAGAGGGAAAATTCTTCGTCTGGACGCCGCGGGAAGTGCGCGAGATGCTGGGCGACGACCTTGCCCCGATTGCCGAGCGATATTTCGACGTGACTGCGGAAGGAAACTTCGACGGCAGGAGCATCCTGCATCGCACGATCGGCCTTGACGAGGCCGCGCGGCTGTTCGAGCGCTCGCCCGAAGAACTCGCCGGCGTTATCGGGACGATTCGCGGGAAGCTTTTCGCCGCGCGCGAGCGCCGGGTGCATCCGGGACGCGACGAAAAGATCCTCGCGGCGTGGAACGGCATGATGATCTCCGCATTCGCCGAGGGTTATCGCGCGTTGCACGACAAACGATACCTGGAGGCGGCGGAAAAGGCCGCCGGGTTCGCGATGAGCGTGCTGTGGGACGGCCGCGCGCTAAGGCGCGCCTACAAGGACGGCGTCGCCCGCTTCAACGCCTATCTGGAGGATTACGCGCTGCTGGCCGGCGCGATGCTCGACGTATACGCGGCGACGCTCGACCGGCGTTACCTGGAGCATGCACGGACGCTTGCGTCGGTGATGCTCGAGCGGTTTCTCGATCGCGAGCGGGGCGGATTCTTTTTCACGTCGGACGACCATGAAACGCTGATTGCACGCTCGAAGCCTGCATTCGACGGCTCGACGCCGTCGGGCAATAGCGCGGCTGTGCATGCGATGCTCCGGCTTCACGCCTATACGGGGGACGAGCGGTATCTTCTCGAAGCCGAGCGCACGATCAAGCTTTTTGGCGAATCGATGGAGCAGCAGCCGTTCGGCTCCGCGCACATGCTTGAGGCGGTCGATCTCTACGCCCGCGGTCCGACCGAGATCGTTCTGGTCGGCGACCGCCGTTCGGCGGAGTTCATCGAGTGGACCGAGCGGCTCGGTCTGCTCTATGTCGCGAATCTCGCAATCTATGCGGCCGATCCGTCCGAGCCGCAAAGCGGATTCGTGCCCGAGCAGGCTCGTGGCAAGCCGCAGGTTGACGGCAGGCTCACGGCCTACGTATGCCGCGAGCGGGTGTGCTCGCCGCCGTTCACCTCGTTTAAGGATTTGCAGGCCGAACTGCATGGGTGAGACCGGCCGCGCGCGGCGCTTTTTGGCCGACTCGCACCGAGTTGCGCCAACCCCTCAGGGTTCAAAGGGCAGTCGTTCGCCGGGGCGGGAGCGGGTAAAATCGTTGACTTGATGCCGCGGCAGTTACGACAGGTTGAAGTGGCGACGTCGAGCGGTGGAAACGCCGGCGCGGCAGATGGAGCGGTTACGATTGCAACCGCGGACCGCGTTCGAGTCTGCGCGCATCCGTATCCACCCATGGTCGAGAACCGCCAAAGCGAGCGTGCCACGCGGCCGTTTCGAGTCGCTGCGTTCAACGCGCGCGGCGGCATAAATTTTTCGGGAATTCTCAACTGCCTCAGGCGCGAGCCGCTCGCCTCGGCCGCGTTGATTTTCCTGTGCGAAGTCGATTTCGGGGGTCGCCGTGTGCGAGGGCGACGGGTCGCGGCCGAACTTGCGAGCCAACTCGGCTTGAGCGTCGCCTACGTTCCCGAGCACGCGCTGGTGACTTCAACGGGCGAAGTAAAAGCCTATCTCGGGAACGCGATCCTCTCGGCTTATCCGCTTGAGGATGTGGCAACCATTGCTCTGCCCGCGCCTATCAAGAGAAAGTTCCGCAGAGCGAGGCCGCTTGACGTGGTCGGCGCGCCGGCCGCGTTGACGGCGACGCTCAAAGTCGGCGATGAACGGCTTCGGGTTTGCGTCGCCCACCTGGACAGCCGATGCGCTCCCGCGGGTAGAGCGCTCCAGATGAAGGTCTTGACCGCGCATCTGCCTGGTGAGGGGCGCGCGATCATCGGGGGCGATCTGAATACCACAACGACCGAGCTTTGCACCGTGAAAGGCGTGTTGAAGCTTCCGGTACAGATGCTTTTGCATCCGCGGCGATTTCGCTCGCCGGAGCCTTATGAGCCGCTGTTCGAGCGTCTTCGCGAAGCGGGATTCCAGCTTCGCGGCGCCAACGCGCCGATGCGTCCGACGTTCACCTTCAGCCGCTTGATCCCGCCGATGGTGCGTCCGCGCCTCGACTGGATAGCCCTTCGCGGCATCGAGCCGGTCCTGGGCTCGGCGACGGTGATTCCCGCGCGTCCCTCGATACTGTCGGCGCGAGTTTCCGACCACGATTTCATCGCGGTCGACCTTCACCTGTAAAATCGCTTTCGCGGGCCGACGCTAGAGCTTCGGCGCCGGCAGCGGACCGCGCGCTTTTTCATACGCGGCGGCGACGCTTAGCACTGTCGATTCGTCGAACGGCCGCCCGATTATCTGCATCGAGAGCGGTAGACCACCGCTCGAAACCCCGGTTGGTATCGCGAGCGCGGGCTGCCCGGTGCAATCGAGCGGCGCGGTGAAGCGCAGGATGTCGCGCACCGGGTCGGCCTCGGACGGCCCTTCCTCGAAGAGCACGCGCCCGCTTATCGGTGGCGCCTCAATCGCACTCGTTGGCGCGACCAGCACGTCGTGCTTCGCGAGCGCGTTGAGCGCCTCGCCGAGCATCCTGGCCCGCGCGCGTTGGGCGCGCACGTAAGCCACGCCGGTCACGAGCATCCCGGCTTCGAGCAAGCGCCTCACGTCCTCGCCGTAGTCGGCTGGCCGCTCGCGCATCCATCGCTCGTGATACTCGAGCGCGTCGGCGTAGATGACGACGCCGTTGACCAGCGTGGCCATTGCGAACGACGGTATCGAAACCTCGTCGACCGTGGCTCCGAGCGCGCCGAACTGCTTGAGCGCAGCGTTGAATGAGCGCGAGACCTGCTCCGACAGGCCATCGTTCAGTTCGCGAATCACCCCGATACGCATCCTCTTCACGCCGGCGTCGAGCCCTGCGGTGTAATCGGGTACCGGCTCGCGGCTCGAAGTCGAGTCGTTGGGGTCGTAGCCCGCGATCACCCCGAGCATCAGCGCGGCGTCGCGGACGGTTCGCGTGATCGGCCCCACGTGGTCCATCGTGTAGGAAAGCGGGATGACGCCGTGGCGGCTTACGCGTGCGTAGGTCGGCTTGAGCCCGACGCATCCGCATAGCGCGGCCGGGATGCGGATGGAGCCGCCCGTGTCGCTGCCGAGCGTCGCCAGCGCAGAGCGCGTGACTACCGCGGCTGCCGAGCCGCCGCTTGAACCGCCGGGTATCCGATCGAGCGAATACGGATTGCGGACGAATCCCCAGTGCGGATTCGAGGAGGTCACGCCGTAGGCGAATTCGTGCAGGTTGAGCTTGCCGAGGAGGACGGCGCCGGCGGCTTCAAGCCGTGCCCACGCGATCGCGTCGTAATCGGGGCGGAAGTCGGCGAGGATTTTCGAGCCTCCGGTGGTGCGGATTCCGGTGGTGTAGAGCAAATCCTTGATTGCGACCGGAACGCCATGGAACGGCCCGCGCCATTTGCCCGCACCGATTTCCGCCTCGGCCTTGCGCGCGGCGGAGCGCGCCTGCTCGGCGGTAACCGTGATGTACGCGCGGAGTTTTTCGTCGGTCGCCGCGATACGGGCGAGGTAAGCGTCGGTCACCTCGACCGGCGAGACCTGTTTGGCGCGGAGTTTCTCGCAAAGCGTCGCTACGTCGAAATCGAGCATTTCAGCGGAAGCCATCGGGCTTTTGCCTCCTGTTGCGAAAGTGAGCGGGCGGCGTGGTCCGAAGCGTTATTTTCCTTTTCCGGCGAGGCGCTCGGCTTCGCGGACGAGATTCGGATAGCCGAAGGCGGGCTCGATGCCGTCGAGGCCGAGTTTCTGGAGTTCGCCGGTCATGGCGAGCAGGACACCGATCGTTCGTGCCATCATCTCCGCCGCCTCGGCGCCAATTTCGTAGTCGAAATTCTCGCGCGCAAGGCGCCTAATGGTCTCGCCCGTCATCTGGGCCATCGCGGGTTCCTCCTCAAATCACGGTCACAGACGCCTTGATACACCTTCGCGCGGCGCAGGCGTAGTCCCGGGCGGCAGCGTGCGTCATTATTGGCGCTGCCGCAAACCCGGTCCGGACGCAAAACAGGCGGCGGCTAGTTCACGATCCCGCGCGCTCGCAAGTCGGCCATCCGTGCGGCGTCGTATCCGAGGTATTCGCGCAGAAGCTCGTCGGTATGTTCGCCGTGAAGCGGCGCGGCGCGCTCGATTCGCCCGGGCGTGGCCGAAAATTTCATCAGCATCCCGGTCTGCCAGACCCTTCCCCATTCGGAATGGCTCAGCTCCACCATCAGTTCGTTGGCCGCGATTTGCGGGTCGTCGAAGAGATCCTTGAAATGATGCACGTGGGTGGCGCGCACGCCCGCGTCCGCAAGCTGCGACAACGCTTCAGCGCGCGATATCGCGGCGAAGGCGGTCGAGAGCGCGTCAGCCAGAAAGCCGTCGTTGGGCTCTGACGCGGCCGCTTCGTGGCTGAGTGCGGGAAGCGACACGAAGAGGCGACGAAGCGCCGCCCATTCGCTAGCGTTTTCGGCTGAAAGAAATAGCCACTCGCCATCGGCGCATCGATACGCCCGCGCGAGCGCCGCGCGGCCGCGGTATTCGGCATGGCCGTTCTCCATGTCTGGCCGTCCCTTGTAAAAGATGAATTCGCCCGCCTGAAACGCCATCGCGGCCTGCAGCAGCGAGGTCTCGCAGAACTGGCCGCGTCCGGTGCGCTCGCGCGCGTACAGCGCCAGGATGCATCCGAACGCCGAAAGCATCGCCGCGCCGTAATCGCAGATCGCGCAGGTGAGATAGACGGGATGCCCATGATGGCCACCCTCGGCCGCCATCACGCCCGAGCGTGCCTGGAGCAGCGGATCGAAGCCGGGCTGATTGTGCTCCGGGCCGCGATTGCCGAAGCCGTTGACGGACATATAGATGAGGCGCGGATTTCGGCGCGCGAGCGACTCGTAGTCGAGCCCGAAGCGCTTCATCCGGCCCGGGCGCAGGTTCTCGACCACGATATCGGCGCGTTCGGCCAGGCCGCGCGCGATATCGAGCGCCTCGGGACTCTGCAGGTTGAGCGCAAGGCCGCGTTTGCCCTGGTTCCATCCCAGGAAGCCGAAGCCGAAATGACGGAACGCGTCGCCCTCGAGGCTTTCGACCTTGATAACGTTGGCGCCGAGTTGCGCGAGAATCATCGGGCCGTAGGAGCCGGCGATATAGCTTGCGAAGTCGAGCACCATTACGCCGTCGAGCGGCCCTTTGCCGTCGGCCTTCGACGTGGGCGAGAATTTGCGCGCCGCGCCGCTATCGTCCGCCGCGGCGATACGCGTGGAGCCGCGGACGTCCGACGCGATCGGTGCAGGTCCCACGATTTCACCGGGGGTCTCGCTCAATCCGACCGGGATGCCCGACTGGATGGTGCGGCCGAGCATGGGGTCGTCGATCTCGCGTCTCATTGCGAGCGCTGTGACCTGCGGATGCTCGATAAACTCCTGGCGCGTCATCACGGGAGCGCACGGGACGTCGTTCTCGCGCAGGATGCGCAGCCATTCGTCACGCGGGCGGGTGCGGATGATGGCTTCGAGGATGTCCTTGAGCGGCTGCCATTCTTCCGCCGGGATTCCCCACGGCGCATTCTCGAAGCGCGGATCGGAGACCAGCTCCGGCCGTTCGACCGCGAGCGCAAACTTGCCCCAGAAAGTCGCGTTGCCGCACGCGACGAACAGGTATTTGCCGTCGGAGGCCTCGAACAGGCGATAGCATGGAATTGGGCCGAGCGGATCCTGCGGTCCATGATAAAGCGTGGTCATCCGCTCATGCCGGATGGCGCCGGATCTCTGGAGCGAGAGCGCACCCGCGATGAGCGAAACGTCGAGCGACTGGCCCGCGCCGATACGCTCGCGCGCAATCAGCGCGGCCACGGCCGCACTCGCGCCCATCACGCCGGCCGAGTAACTCGCCGCGGGGAACACCAGGGCCACCGGGTCTCCGCTGCGTGCCCACTGGTTGCCCGTGATTCCCGCGCGCGCGGCGGCCAGGTCGTCGTTCGCGTCGAAGTCAGCCTCGGGACCGCAGGCGCCGAACGGCGAAATGTTGAGCGCGACGAGATTGGGGTTGAGCGCGTGAACCGAGTCGAAGTCGAGCGCGCGCGCGCGAAGCTGCGCGGTGGTGTGCCCGGTTATGAGCACGTCGGCCCATCCCAGCAGGCTTTCGAGCGTCGCGCGACCGGCGGCGCTTACGCCAATATCAAGGAAGGCGGCGCGCTTGGAGCGGTTGAGCGCGTGAAAATGCGGCGTTCCACGCTCCCGGGCGCCGCCTTGCGGTTCGACCTTGAGCGCGTCGGCGCCCTGCTCGGCGAGCAGCATCGCGGCGTACGCGGCGCCGAGATTGGAATGAATTTCGAGAACGTTGAGCCCGGTTAGCGCCTTTTGCATCTCGTAAAGCCTCTCGATTCGGACGCAGGAAACATTCGTTCGCGGTTCAGAGCCGATTCTCATCAAAGCCGCGGCGCGCGATCAAACGCCGCGATACGGCGGCGCCCGTGCAGGTGCGCCACAATTCAAAGCACGGCAATTCCCAGTTAATGCGCAAGTAACCTTGTTCGGCTATCTCATCTACACACGGAGGTTCAACGAAGGAACCTCCGAACATCCGCTTCAGCTACCAGTCGAGAGGCTCGGGCGGCAGTGTCAGGATGCTGATGGACAAGACGGTGCTGATCGGAGCGAGCGACGCGCCGTTGTCGAACGCCCAGATGCAAAAGGCGCCCGGACCTGTGCTCCGGCTCCCGACCGTGCTCGGGGCGGTTTCGATCGTTTACGCGAAGCAGCAGGACCGCGCCAAGGATGATGCACTCGAGAATCTCCTGCACCGGATGCGGCACGAGGAGCAAAGCACGCCACAAACGAAGAGGTTCAAATCCGCAAAATCGAGTTTCGCGGCAAATAAGGCCTGTCACTGGCTGAGCGGCCCCCCCGCTGGCCCCTCCCA
>JAJYMR010000145.1 GCA_021786815.1 Deltaproteobacteria bacterium | reverse complement strand
CGTCGTGGTGTCCAGCGGGCGAATTGGGAGTGCTGAAATCGCGACTTTTGTGATTTTTCGCGCACATACGCGGATTTTCATATAGGCGCAGGATCGCGCGGCCCTTCATCGACCGGCCTTACAAGCCCGAGGTCGCGGTTAGAGACCTGCGCGCCAGCTACCAAATCTTTCGCCGGTTTTGCAGTACAGTCGCTTCGGTCGTGAGCCGCCCAAGGCGCGAGGCGTTACGTGTGTTTGGAGTCCCGAGTATCGACAGAAAGCTTCGGGATGAAGCGTGGCCGCGACGCGAATGCCTTTGCGTATGCTTCGCCGAGCCCTCTTTCTTCAACCGATATTCTGACAGCCAGCAGCGCCAGATTGACCACAGAAAACACGAGCGCCACGATCCATGCTCCCCGTATCATTGGTATCGCAACCATTTCCAACACGATCGCCAAATAATTCGGATGCCGAATCCAGCGGTAGAGACCCGTCGTTACCGGTTCCTCGCCCGGCTGGACAATGACTTTTGTGTTCCAGCGATGACCCAATGTCCAGACGGCTGAATATCGCAGCGCCTGGGCGAGGACCGCAAAGGCAAGCGCACCCCACGCGACGATCGCAGGAAAAGTGCGTTGCCGCAGCACGGATTCAGTCGCACAAGAGATGAGAAAGAGAGAGTGGAATGCGACCATGAAAGCATAATGTCGCTGTTTAACTTCAACCGCGCCGCGCGCGAATGCCCACCGAGCGTTACGCCACGAGAGGATAAGCTCAAAAATCCGCTCTCCCGCAATCAGTGCAAGGATGATCAGGTATGCCTTCTCAGGGATCACGGTTCGTACAGCGGTCCGCTTTTCCTGGACGAGCACCCACCCGGAAGCGAAATTACGGGCCGGTTCCCCACGTTCAGCTTCATGTAATCGCTTCGCTCACACTTTACCTTCCAAGCAAAGGCCCCTAGGGCCATGGCGTTTCGGGCTGCCTGGCGAAAGGCGTTGTGCGGCGGTTTTGTAAGGAGAAAGGCTTGCTCAGGCACAAGCCACGAGAATCTGATGAAGCCGTCCATCATCTATGCCAGGCCGGTCCTTGACAGTACGCGATCGATAAAGAGGTCTAAACGGGAATTTGCGAGGTCGTCGCGGTGCTCGGAAAGAAACGCACGGTCGCGCGCCTTCGCGAGGCCATCAAGCGAATCCAGACTGCGGGATGAGCGCGGCGGCGCGTGATTTCGCTCCGCCGCGTCCGCGAGCTACGGCTTTTCGCCGCGCGGCAGAACGAGAATCTGTCCGCTCATCTCGGGCTGATGGATCGCGCAGTAAAAGCTGTAAAGCCCGGGCTTGCGGAAGGTGAACACGTACGAATTGCGGCTGAGCGGCTTTAGGTCCACGTACATCAGCACGTTGGAATCCGGGTCGGCGAGCATGAAATCATGGTCGTCGTCGGGCTGAAGATTCCAGAAGGTAAGCTCGGTGGGCTGGTTTTCCCTGACCGCGATAAACGAGGGCGCGAAGTCGTAAACCTCGCCGAATTTGGCGACGGTCTGCTTAGGCCCGGTTTCCTTTATCGCGACCGCTTCCGTCATCACGATTATTGCGTTCTCGGCCTGGCCCTTCACCGTTACTGTCAAGGTATGCGACTGGGCAGGTCCGGGGAGAAAGTAATGTTTCGCGGCCTGCTTCATGACCTTGGGCGGCGCCGCATTGGCGCGAAGCGGGCACAGGCCGGACAGTGCCACTGCCATGAGGACGATTGAGCATCCGCAGAGGGGGCTTGGGCGGCGCTTTGCCATGGCGTTGTTTCAGGTTCCTCCGATCGATGGCTTGGGGCGGACCATGCTCGACGCAGGCCGAACTCCATAGTACCCTTATAAATATGAGCATCCTCATTCCATATGTCGTGGAGCAGACGGGACGCGGAGAGCGCTCCTACGACATCTATTCGCGTCTGCTGAAAGACCGGATCGTTTTCCTCGGAGGGACCGTCAACGACGACCTTGCCAACCTTATCACCGCGCAGCTTTTGTTCCTCGAGTCCGAGGACCCGGAACGCGAAATCAACATGTATATCAACTCGCCGGGCGGTTCCGTGACGGCGGGACTTGCGATTTACGACACGATGCAGTTCGTCAAGCCGCCGGTTTCGACGCTGTGCGTCGGCCAGGCCGCGAGCATGGGGTCGTTTCTGCTGGCCGCCGGCGCCAAGGGACGGCGCTACGCGCTGCCCCATTCGCGGATCATGATTCATCAGCTGTCGGGTGGCTTCCAGGGGCAGGCGAGCGATATCGAAATCCAGGCGCGCGAGGCGCTTCGGCTTAAAGGCGTGCTCAACGAAATCCTCGCCCGGCACACCGGGAAAAACCTCAAGCAGATCGAAAAGGACACCGAGCGCGACACCTTCATGGGCGCAAGCGAGGCAGTCGAATACGGACTTATCGACGAGGTGATCGTCGCCCGCCCGAACAAGGTGCCTGCGACGTAGGTTTCGGCTTCCCGAATCGAGATAGACTCACGCATCGCGCGCCCCGCAGAGACAATTGCTGCGGGGCGCTGCTTTTTCACGGGCGCGACGCGCCTTTCTTCAGCACACCGGCAGACTTGAAACACGCGCTTTCGCGGCGATACTATGGGGGAGTATGGAAGAAACGAACAACGCGGCCCGCAGGCATCCCCGGATGAAGCAGCATCCGCGCTCCCCCGCGCTCAAGCGCGAAGCCGGGATGCGCCTTAGCCGGGCCGAGGGACAGCTTCGCGGGATAAAGCGGATGGTCGGCGAGGACGCCTACTGTATCGACGTCCTGCAGCAGATTTCCGCCGTGCGCCGCGCGCTCGACCGGGTGGCGCTGATGCTTCTGCGCGATCATATGGAAACCTGCGTGACCGACGCTATCGCGGCGCGCCGCCCCGACGACAAGATTCGCGAGGTGATCGACACGCTCGATCGCTTCCTGGCGTAAATGCGATGGAAGCCCAAGCGAGAACCGAACATTTTCGCATCCGCGGGATGCATTGCGCGAACTGCGCCCTCACTATCGAGGACGCGGTCGGCAAGATGCCCGGCGTGTGCGAGGCGCGGGTCAACTTCGCCGCCGAGACGCTCAGCGTGCGCGCCGAACCGTCGGTCTCGCGCGGTGAAATAGAAGAGCGCGTCGCAAAGGCCGGCTACCAGGCGCTCGAACCCGCCGTCGGCGCCGGCGCGGGTGAGTCGGCGCTCGACCGAGTCGAGGCGCGCCGAAACCTCGCGTGGGTTGTCGCAAGCGCGCTCGGCGCGGCACTCGTGATGTTGTTCGAGCACATCGGCGGCCGCAATGCCGAACTTGCCGAATTCGCGGTAGCGACCGTTTTGATGTTCACCGCGGGGCTCACCTTTTATCGGGGAGCGTGGGTCGCGCTTCGCAATCGCACCGCGAACATGGACACGCTGGTCGCGCTCGGAATCAGTTCCGCCTACTTCTACTCGGTGCTGACGACGTTCCCGGCGATTTTCTTCTCGGGGCCGGTCTTCTTCGACACCTCGGTTGAGCTGATCCTGTTCATCCGCTTCGGCAAGTACCTGGAGTCGCGCGCGCGGGGGCGTGCGATGGCCGCGCTCAGAGCGCTGCTCTCGCTGGTGCCCGACGACGCGCTCGTAATCCGCGACGGGCGCGAGAGGACGGTCAAGGCGTCCGAGATCGAAAAGGGTGATACCGTCGTGGTAAGGCCCGCGACGCGCGTTCCCGTGGACGGCGAGGTGGTAAGCGGGCGAAGCGCGCTGGATGAGTCGATGCTCACGGGCGAATCGATGCCGGTCGAGAAAGGGCCGGGCGACGAAGTCTCGGGCGGAACGCTCAACACGAGCGGCGCCCTGACTGTCAGGGCGACGCGCGTCGGCGCGGAAACCGTGCTCGCGCAAATCGTGCGGATGGTCGAGGAGGCGCAGGCCGACCGCGCGCCGATCCAGCGGCTGGCGGATTTCGTCGCGGCGCGCTTTGTACCGAGCGTAATCGCAGTAGCCGCGCTGACCTTTGCCGCATGGGCGTGGTTCGGGCCGGGCACTGTGATGGCGCTGACGGCGGCGACCGCGGTGCTTGTGATCGCATGTCCGTGCGCGATGGGGCTTGCGACGCCCACTGCTCTGATGGTCGGCAGCGGGGTAGGGCTTCGGGCGGGAATTCTGTTCAAACGCGCCTCGGCGCTCGAACTGATAACGCGGGTGCGCGTGATGTTCTTCGACAAGACCGGCACGCTGACGCAGGGAAGACCGGAACTGGAATCTCTCGTCGCGCTCGATGGTTCCGAGGCGGATGCGATGAACGCGGCCGCCGCGGTTGCGTCCGGCTCGGTGCATCCGCTGTCCCGCGCCGTCGTCGCCTACGCGAAGGCGCACGGGATCGAACCGCCGAAGGCGGACAAAATCGAAGAGGCGCCCGGGATGGGCGTGACGGCGGAGCTTGGCGGCCTGAGGCTCGCGCTCGGCAACGCGCGGTTGGAGAGCCGCGGCGGTGAGATTTCCGGCGATGCGCGCGCTGAGGCGGCTCGCCTTGCGGCTTCCGCGGCAACGCCGCTTTACCTCGCGCGCGACGGCGCGACGGTCGCGGTGCTTGGCTTTCGCGATCCCGAGAAGCCGGAAGCGAAAGGCGCGCTGGAAGCGATTCGCGCAATGGGCATTCGCACCGTGATGCTCTCGGGCGACAACCATGCGGTTGCGCAGGCGGTCGCCGCGCGGCTCGGAATCGAAGAGTTTCACGCCGAGCTCAGGCCCGAGGACAAGATCGCGGTCGTCAGGCGCTGCAAGTCCGAAGGGGTTTTTACCGCGATGGTCGGCGACGGTATCAATGACGCGCCGGCGCTCGCCGCCGCGGATATCGGGATCGCGATTGGCTCCGGGACTGACGCCGCGAAGGAAACCGGCGAAGTCGTGCTGACGCGCGACGACCTCTACGACATCGTGCGTGCGCTCGTGCTCGGCCGTCTGACTCTTCGCAAGGTCAAGCAGAATCTGTTCTGGGCGTTCTTCTACAACACGCTCGGTATTCCGATAGCCGCGGGCGTGTTGTATCCGTTTTTCGGGATAACCCTGAACCCCGCGTTCGCGGGACTTGCGATGGCGCTTTCGAGCGTGAGTGTCGTGAGCAACGCGCTCCTGCTCGGATTCGCGGAAAAACGCCTCGCCGCGGTTCGCGAGGACGAACATCCGCGTGCCGATGACGGGCGCCGGCGTCCGATGATTGCTCTCGAAGCGCCGGCGGACGAGATGGCGCCGACGCATGCCGGGCCGGACGCGGGCGTTGCGCTCGCGCAGCCGGGTTCGTCAAACGCCAAGGCAAAGGAGAATCACGAGATGGCAAGCAAACTCAAATGTTCGAAATGCGGATACGAGATGGCGATGCCGAATCACTGCAACAAGCCGATGCACGTCGGCGCGGTGAAGGGCCGCGACGAACTGGTTTGCTGGATGGGACCCGAATGCGGCCATCAGGAGATCCCGAGCCATTGCGGCAAGCCGATGCAGGAAGTAGCGACCGCCTGAACGCCGGCGCGCCGCGCATATACGCGCACGCCGAAGCGGCCCACAAGTTTGCGACGCCCTAGAGCGGCGAGCCTTCCGTGCCGAGAAGCGCCCGGCGGATAAGCGGTATCGGGAGACCGCCCTCGGCGAGAAAATCGCCGTGGAATTTCTCCAGGCTGAACGCGGGGCCCTGTTTCCTACGCAGGTCGTCGCGCAGCTTCAGGATCATCAATTTTCCCAACTGGTAGCGCAGGTAGCCGGGATCCTCGGTGCCGCGAAGCGCCTCGGCGCGTGCGTTGTTCGGCGTCATGTAGGCGTTCTTCTCGAAAAAAGCGATCGCCTGGGCCACCGTCATTCCTTCGGTATGCATCCTGATTCCGACCAGGTAGCGGCACGCGCGCAGGAGCGCCAACTGCAACATCGCGAGCCGATATCGCGGCTTGCCCCTGTGCAGGCCCTCGTCGAGCATCATCTGCTCGCAGTAGAACGCCCATCCTTCGACGTTCGCCCCCGAATAATAGAGCGAGCGCACCAGGTCGGGATTGCGCCGGTTGTTGAGGAACTGCACGTAGTGGCCGGGATATACCTCGTGCACCGAGAGGTCTGATATGAGCGGCGGCGAGAAGAATTCCAGTAGCTGCTCGCGGCGCGCGGCCGTCCACGAGGGATCGGGCAGCGTCACATAGAAATACGCCTCGGCCGATTTCTCAAACGGCCCGGGCGTGTCCATCGAGGCGAACGTCGTCGCGCGCATGAACGGCGGCGTCTCGCGCACGAGCGGCTCCGGACCGGGCGGAATCGCCACGATGCGATGCGCGATCACGAAGGCGCGAAGCGCCGCGAGGCCCGCTTTCACCTCGGGAACGACCTTGTCGGCGGCTGGATGCTCGCGGTTTACCATCGCGGCGACTTCGGCCGGAGTGCGCGACGGATCGATTTCGTGTGCGGTCCGATCGAACTGCATCTGAACCGTCACAAGCTCCTGCTCGCCCAACGCTTCCAACTGAACGAGTGGCACGTTTACCATGTCATCGTCGGCAAGCATCCGTTGATACGCCGATTTGCCGATTGCATAGCTGCCGCGCGCCCGCGGCATCAGGTAGCCCTTGAGCCATCGCGCGTAATCCTCGAGTGCGGCGACCAGTCTTGCGTTGGCCTTCTCGAAGGCGGCCTTGTCGGGACCATCCGGCACCGAAGCGAACGCTTTTGGCAGATCGTTTTTGAAGAACGCGATCGTCGCGGGCATGTCAGCAAGCACGATCTCGATCGCAACCGGGGGCGTGCGTGCGGCCGTCAGATTGTCGCGCGCGGCCGCAAGATTCGAAAGCGCCGCGATCTCACGCGCCGTTACCGAGCGCATCCGTACCTCGGCAGGCGCGAAGTTGCGCTGGACAAGGCTGTAGATCGCCGAAGTCGGGAGATACATTTCCGGGTCCCGCTCGAACTGGCGAATCTGCTCATTCCATAGAAGTTCACCGTCGGCCTGGGCGATTAGCCACTGGCAATCCGCGCGGTTATGCGGCGAGAGCTGCTCGGGGATGAAGGCCTCGAAATTGCGCTTCCAGTTAGTAGCGTGGAGGATCCGGTGCGCGATCCCTCCGCTGGAAAGATCGTCAACCATCGCGTCGTAGCGATGGTCGCCCTGGGTGGTCGCCCATACCGGAGAGAGCCGCAGTTCCGATTCGATGAAATCGTGCGCCTCGGCGCGGAAGCGCGTGTCGGCGGGATAGCGATTCGCCGCCCGCTCGCCCGCCTGCGGTTGGGCCGTTGGCCGTGAGCGCTCGGCGCATCCGGCGGTGATGATGAGGCACAATAGTGCGACGAGGAGCACCGACCCGGAAGTGGCGGCGCGCCGTGACAAAGCGCGCTTCCTGGAGTCTCGCGCGACACCCGTAGGTTTAACGGAAAACGGCAAGCGCCAAAAACTCATTTGCGAAACATGGCAGGAACATTTCCTTGGATCGAGGCTTTGCGTTTTTCACCAGCTTCGCACGATCCGAGAATTTCCACAGCGCTTGGCTGCGGGTGCGCAGAGCAGGTGGCTGGCAGCGCGCGACGACGCACTGCGAGTCGAGAGCGTATCGCGGCGCGCGCTGTCGGCACCGGCCTGAGAGCGCAGGATTTTTTGAGTCCTTGTGGCTCCATTTGCCACAAGGGGTGGTCTTCGTTACACTTGCGGCGCTTTTCCTCGCAGGCACCCAAAATGAGTAGCAAGCTCGTTATTGCGGCAGTCCTGTTCATGATAATTGCCCCGCCCATGGTGTTGTACGTCTGGGGAGTGGTGGACGAGGTCCTGGAGGGCAATTTTCACCTCATTCCCGTCATTGTCGCTCTTTTACTTGCGTGTGGTTTCATCGCGGCCGTTTACGGCTTCGGCCGCGTCGTCAGAACTGAAGCGGGCGGTGAACGCGGCTAGCGGACCGGTTGCCGGAGGTCATGATGGCGGATGAGACGCGCAGGGAGCCTCTTGGACAAGAGATAGAGTCTGTTCCCCCTCCCAACGGCACGCTTTTTGTGCTGCTGGTTTATCTTGCGATCCTGGTTGGTATGTGGGGCACGATGTACTTCTACCTGCTGGGCAAGTAGGACGATGAACCACGAGGCTGAACGCTACGAAAGACTCTTCCTGATAATCTCGGGCTTGTTCCTGGTGGGTTTCCTCATAGTGTTGGCCTACACCTCGATTCACATGGGAGTGATGTTGCCGGGCAAAGTGGGAGTGATCGAGGCGAAAGCGGGGGAGTCTCTGGCCGCCGCTGTATTCCGCACTCCGCCGTTCGACCATCTGGGCGTGAAAAAGATCGGTCCCGACGATTACGAGGCAGTTTATTTTGCGCAGGCATGGGCCTTTTTTCCGCGCGAAATCGACCTTCCGGTGGGGGCACGGGTGAAATTCATCGCCACGTCGGTGGACGTAACTCACGGCTTCTTTATCGCCGGTACACGCGTGAACATGATGCTGTTGCCGGGGCAGATATCGGAGGAAACCTACACCTTTCGCAAAGCGGGCAAATATCTCCTGCTATGCCATGAGTATTGCGGCCTTCTGCATCAGACGATGCATGCATGGGTGATAGTGAAATGACTACGCCGATCGTAGCCGCCCCCGACGGATTTTCCCTTCCGGACGAGCAACGCCGTCTTATCAAATGGACGGTTTATCTAGGATTCATCGTCCTTGCCGTCGGAGTGCTCAACGGACTGGATCAGGCGCTCAACTATGCTCACATAGATATTTTCCGGTTTTTCCCCGGAATGAGAACTTACTATCAAGGGCTGACCGCGCATGGCGTCTTCAACGCGATCATAATGACCTTCGCGTTCGCAAACGGCTTCGTCGCGATGGCGGTCGCGCGCGGGCTTGGGATGAAACTGAACCACGGGCTCCTCGCCGCCTCGTTCTGGACGATCCTGGTTGGGACGCTGCTAACCGCGGGCGCGATCGTGAATGGCACGGCGAGCGTGCTGTACACCTTCTACCCTCCGCTCGAAGCGAGTTGGCCGTTTTACCTGGGACTCGCGCTGGTCGTGATTAGCACCTGGATCACTTCGGCGAATCTGTTTGTGACGCTCGCGAAGTTTCGCCGCGAGCATCCGGGGCAGCGAATCCCGCTGCTCGCCTACATGGGTGTGGTGACGTACGTCTTCTGGGACATCTCGTCGCTGGGAATCGTGGTCGAGGTCGTGGTTTTCCTGCTCCCATGGTCGCTCGGACTGTGGCACGGCGCAGATCCGCTGGTCGATCGGACGCTGTTCTGGTTCACCGGCCATCCGATCGTCTATTTCTGGCTGCTGCCGATTTACATGTCGTGGTACGGGATGATCCCACGCCAGGTTGGTGGCGCGCTGTTCAGCGACTCGGTGGTCAGGATCTCGTTCCTGCTTTTTCTCATTATCATTCCGATCGGCTTCCACCACCAGTTTGTTGACCCCGGCGTCTCGCGAGAGCTCAAGTACGCCGTTGCCGTGCTTACGTTCGCCGTCTTCGTGCCGAGCCTGATGACGGCGTTTTCGGTGATGTACGCGCTGGAGATCGGCGGGCGTCGCGCGGGCGGGAACGGGCTTATCGGCTGGTTCTTCCGCATTCCATGGAAAGATCCTTCCGTATGCGCGCAGGTGCTAGCGATGCTCGCGTTCATGCTGGGGGGAATCACCGGGCTGATGAACGCGAGCTACACCATGAACCTCGAGATTCACAACACGACCTTCGTGCCCGGCCATTTCCATCTGACGGTCGGAACCGCAGTCGCGCTCTCGATCATGGGAATCGCGTACTGGCTGGTGCCGTACCTGGAACAGAAGGAGCTGTGGAGCGCCAAGGCCGGGCTGGTATCTTCGTGGCTGTACTTCATCGGGGTGCTGATCTTCGCGCGCGGGATGATCTCGGGCGGACTCGCCGGGATGCCGCGCCGCACCGCGATCTCGCTGGTTCCTTATGCGGAGCCGCCCGGATGGAGACTGGCCGGAATCCTGGTCGGCGTTGGCGGCTCGCTGATGTTCATCGGCGCGGTGCTGTTCTTCGTGGTAATCGCGATGACGGTGCTGGCGGGCAAGCGGACTGAAATCGCGGACATCCCGTACTCGGTGACGCTGGTGACACCGCAGACCTCGGGATGGGAACCGGGGCTCGACCGGCTCCGGTACTGGATAGTCGCGTCAGTGCTGCTATGCGTGATCATTTACGGGCCGTTTCTCGCAAGCCAGTTCCCGCTGCAACTGAACGTGCCCGGCTTCCGCGCGTTCTAGCTTCGAAGCGATGCGGCGAGCGCCAGCTTGATTCGCCGGCGCAGCGCGGCAATTCCCGGAGGTAAGGATGGCTCCTTCAAGCGCTTCGAGGGCTCGGTCGTACGCGTTCGACGACCGCAATATCCGATGGCGCAAATTCGAGGGTCTCGAGAATTTCGTCGGCTATGTTTTCGACGTGGATGAGAAGAGGAACGTCGTCGATTTCATTCTCAAGTTCGACGCGAACAAACGAATCTTCCTTCACCGCCATCTCGCGCTCACCAACACCTTCGTCGTCCATGGCGAGCATCGCCTCTACGAACCGAACGGAGACCTGAAGGAGATTCGCCGCGTCGGCAGCTACACTGTGAGTCCTCCGGGTTCGCCGCATACCGAGGGCGGCGGAGACGAGGGATGCGTCGTTCTTTACAGCGTCCGCCCGGACGGCGACGGTATATTCGAAGTGCTCGACGACAATCTGAACGTCGTCGGCGTCCTTACTGTGCGGGATTTCCAGAACGCGATGGAAGAGCAGAAAAAGGCGTGAGCGCGGGAACGCGAATCAGAATCGGCGGCGCCGCGAGAAAGCGTCGGCGCCGCCGTTTTGCTTCCGAACCGCCGATTGCCGGACCAGCCGCGCTCAAACGTGGATGTACTGGCGTTCGGCTCGCGCTGCTGCCAGTTGCGCGACCTCGCGCGCGTGCAGAAAGGGCACCGAACGGCCGCGCAGGATGAAGTTCCAGTAAGCCCAGGGAAGTCCGTAGCGCTTGAGCAGCCACATGTCGTAGCGCTCGTGGAACGTGTCGAGAAAAGGGAAGCTCGGCGCCGGCTTGCCCGTGTAATCAGCCTCGCACAGCAGCATCTTGCCGTACGCGGTCACGATCGGGCACGCGATATAACCGTCGTACCGTGCCACGGCCTCCTTGCCCGCGAGCGCGGCGAGCAGATTTTCCACCACGACGGGCGCCTGGCGCGCCGCGGCTGCGCCGGTCTTTGCGTTGGGAGTGTTGCCGACGTCGCCGAGCGCGAAAATCTCCGGGTAATCGGGATTGCGCAGCGTATGCTTGTCGACCTTGAGCCAGCCCTCGCGTTTTTCCGGATCCGCCAGCGGGCTTTTTCGCACGAATTCCGGCGCGCGCTGCGGCGGCGCGACGTGCATCAAGTCGTAGCGAATCACGACCTGCTCGCCTTCGGGACTGTTGGTCTTGCGGAAGACTGCCTCTTTCTTTTCGGGGTGTATTTCGACCAGATCGTGGTTGAAGCGCGCGTCGATCGAGTAACGCTCGAGCACCCCGTTCAGCACAGCGGCGAATTGAGGAACCCCGTAGATTGACGGGGTTGCCGAACCGTAGATCACCTGGGCGTCGCGCGAGATTCCCTTTCGGCGAAAATGGTCGGCGGCAAGGTACATGATTTTTTGCGGCGCGCCCGGGCATTTGATCGGCGTGCCCGGCATATGGAACAGGGCAACGCCGCCCCGAAAGGACGAGATCGCCTGCCACGTCTTGGGCGTCAGGTCGTAGAGATAGTTGGTCGATACGCCGTCGCGCGCGAGCGCGTCTTTGAGGCCCGGGATTTTCTCCCAGTCCATCTCGAGCCCGGATGCCACCACCAGAAAGTCGTAGTCGATCGTCGAGCCGCTCTTGGTCGTGACGGTACGCCGCTCCGGCGCAAGCTCGGCGACTGCGTCACGAACCCATCGGACGCCGCGCGGGATATAGCGCGCCTCGGGGCGAACCGTTTTTTCCCGCGAGACGACGCCTCCGCCCACAAGCGTCCAGAGCGGCTGGTAGAAGTGCCGCTCCGAGGGCTCGATTATGGTGATATCGCTCTGGCCGGCGCGAGTGAGACGGGCCGCGACCGCCAATCCCGCTGTGCCGCCGCCGACAATTACGATTCTAGCCATGAAAATACGACCTCCGGACTCACATTTATCATCTTTTACCCCGCTAGAGGCAAGAACCACGGGTAACGTCTCCGGATTTCTCTGGAAACTCAGGGGTTTCGCCCCGCCGGGAGCGGGGCGCGGCGCTTCTTAATGGCGTGCGTGTCAGGAACTGAAGCTCGGCCGGCGGGAAAATTACACTCGCCGGACGCTGCGGGGCGATGTCCCCGTCGCGTGCCGCGCGATGCGTTCAGTAGGGAAGCGGGCGGCCGAAAAAGCCGCTGCGCCGTAGAGACAGATGCCGCGGCCGAGGCGTCGCCGCAAAGGGCTTCGCCGGGGCCGCGGCCGGTTGCGTTTTCTCTGGGGTCGGTTTGCTGATCGCGTGCTACGGCAACGCGGCGACTCGTTTGCCGTTCGCGTCGGTCATCACGAGTCCCGGCTTACCGCTGGGACCGACGTGCAATTCCGCGCGGTTCCTTCCGTTGTTGTCGAATAGGACCAGCGAGGGAGCGCCGTCGGGCGCAACGCCGAGACCGGCGCGCGCGCGCCCGGTGTTCTCGTCATAGAGCGTCAGCGATTCGCCATTCGGCGAGACGCCGAAACCGGCCACCAGCTTGCCCTTGGAGCCGAAGATGCCGAGCCCGGCCCTCCCGCTGATACCCTCTCCGAGGACGACGCGATGGATGCCGGCTTCGTTGTAGAAGCCGATGACGGCGCTGCCGTTGGCGGCGACGTGGAGCTCGCAGCGCGATTTTCCAGTGGCGTCATAGAGCGAGAGTTCGGCCATGTTCTTGTCGGTGACGCCCAATACCGCCCGCTGGCGGCCCTGAGAGTCAACCAGGACGAAGCGATGGGCCTCGACGACGCGTGGGATTCTTGCGGCTTGGGCGGCATCGTCGCGCGCAAAGTTGTTGAACAATGCTCCCGCCGCGAAACTGGCGAGCACAAGCAGGATGAGGGTCCATTGGGATTTCTTGTCGAGCGCCATGCGTGCCTCCTACAGGAAGTCAGATTTCTCAGCACCGGTCCGCAGACCAGAATACCGCACTACTCCATCGTCAAAACAGATAATCGCACCCGCGCCGGTTTTTCGAAAGGACGCGATGCCCTCGGACAACGCGCTAATCGAGCGCGAGCGGCCTCTCAAAGCCTTTCGTATGTCAGGGCGCCGGTCACGCAGATCGCAAGCCATACGCCGCCGAGCGCGAATCCCGCGCCGACTGCGCTAAGCAGTTGCCCGCGATAAAGTTCGCCGAGGCCCGCCAGAAGAAGCGCGTAAACCGCTACCACCGTGGATAGCGTCTGGGTGCGCCAACTCCTTGTGTGCCTGACGGTCGCGACCCATGCGAAGCCGTACACCGCGGTCGCCGCCGTCATCGCAACGCTCGGGAATCCGCGAAAACCGTGCACCAGCGCCGCAGCCGATACCTCCGGGGAGAAATTCTCGAACAACTCGCGCGTCCCGGACCCGAGCGCGTACGCTCCCGCCACGGCCGCAATCGCCACCGTCGCGTGAATTCGGTCCTTCAGCGCGAGCAGGCCCGCGCCGGTGAGCGCGGCCAACGCCAGCAGGCACGGCGGCTCGCTCAAAAAGCCCGCCGCCGCCATGACCGCGTCGAACGCCGGCGTGCGAACATGGGCGAGGACCGCGACCACAATCCTGTCGACCCGCACCAGCGGATCCTGCGCGAAGATGTCCTGCACGATTCCGCCGAACAGCCAC
>JAJYMR010000082.1 GCA_021786815.1 Deltaproteobacteria bacterium | reverse complement strand
GTGTGTAGCCGGAAGGCGGATTTGTGCTCGCGGTCGAAGCACGCTAGATCGAACACAACTTCCACGCATCGGAAGATTCTGGAGGAAGCTGATGATCAAGCTTTACGGAACGGCGATGTCGCGCTCGGCGCGCTGTCTGTGGGCGCTCGAGGAACTTGGACTTGAGTACGAGCATATTCCCACCGCGGTTGCCGACGCGAAAAAGCCCGAAAACCTGAAACTCAATCCCAACGGCCATGTCCCGGTGCTAGACGACAACGGCACGATCCTGTGCGAGTCGATGGCGATAAATCTGTACCTGGCCGGTAAGTACGGCAAGGCGCCGTTCTGGCCGGCCTCGTCGGAGGATCGCGGCCGCGCCTATCAGTGGAGCTTCTGGGCCATGACCGAGGTCGAGCCGCACCTGATCGCGATACTGCGCCATCGCATCCTAAATCCGCCCGAGCAACGCGACGAGAAGGCCGCGCAGCAGGCCGCCGAGGCACTCAAAGCGCCGCTTAAAGTGCTGAACGAGCATCTTTCGGCGCGGCCGTGGCTGCTCGGCAATGATTTCACCGTCGCCGACCTCAACGTCGCTTCGGTGATGAGTTTCGCGCTGCTGGTCAGGCTCGACATGTCCGCCGCTCCCGCCGCGCTCGCATGGCTGCAGAAGAGCGTCTCGCGCGAGGCCAACAAGAAGGCTCGCACGCTGAAATAGGCGCTTTGCGGCGAGTGCCCGTCATCGGCATGCCGCCCTTCGGACACGACGCCGACGCCACGCCGCTGGCCCTCCGAGGGTAGGTTTCAAACCGCCGCTGAAGGCTGTAAAACCGATGGTGCGGGCCGTGAATTTTCACGGCTCGCACCGGAATCAATGGCAAGAGTCGAGCGAGTCAGGCCCAAAAAGCCGAAACCCAAACCCGCGCCCGCTCCGGGGCCGTCGCTTCGCGGCGAAGGCCTGACCAAGAGCTACGGCGGCCGCACGGTCGTCGATCACGTCTCGGTCACCGTCAAGCCGGGTGAAGTCGTGGGCCTGCTCGGCCCAAACGGCGCGGGCAAGACGACGACTTTTTACATGCTGGTCGGATTGTTGCGCCCCGATCAGGGCAAGGTGCTCTTCGGCAACGACGAGATAACCAACCTGCCGCTCTATCAGCGCGCCCGGCGCGGAATCAGCTATCTGCCGCAGGAGCCCTCGGTCTTCCGCAAGCTCACGGTCGAGCAGAATCTCCTCGCCGTGCTCGAAACGCTCCCGCTCAACGAGGAGGAACGTCAGGCGCGCCTTCAGTCGCTGCTCGACGAACTGGCTATCGCGCGTCTTGCCAAATCCAAGGCGGGCGTGCTCTCAGGTGGCGAGCGGCGCAAGGTCGAAATAACCCGCGCGCTCGTGCTCAATCCGCAGTTCCTGTGCCTCGACGAACCGTTCGCCGGCATCGACCCGATAACCGTGGTCGAAATCCAGCGCATCATCTCCTATCTCAAGGAGCGCGGCATCGGCTTCCTGATGTCGGACCATAACGTGCACGCGACGCTCTCAATAATCGACCGCGCCTACGTGATTCACTCGGGACAAATCCTGTTCGAGGGAACTCCGCACGAGATTGTGAACAGCGAGCAGGTCCGGGAAGTCTTCCTGGGCGAGCGTTTCGGGCGTTCCTGAGCGCGAAAGCGCGGGCGCTCGGCGCCGCGCCTTGTTTCGAAAGCCGAAGACTCTACGGGAAGAACGGACTCGGCGGGCCGAAGTACGTCGGCGGATACGACGGCGCCATCGGATACATCGGATACCCCGGGTACGCGCCGTAGCCACCGTAACCGCCGTAGCCACCATAGCCGCCGTAACCCATCCCGAAACCGGAACTCCCCATCCCGAACCCGCCGAACGCCCCAAGCAGCGGAAGCAGCGACATCAGGCCCGAAGAGCCACTCTGCGACTGGTTCATGTACTGTTGCTGCTGTTGCTCCGCGAGCTTCTGCTGTTGCTCGTAGGCCTGGACATCGCCGGGCGCCGACGATGACGACGAGGAGTTCGTGCCGGCCGCGTTGCCGGGCGAAGGCGCGTTGCCGGCGAGTTCCGGCTTGACCATGATTCGGTTGTCGATCTCGGCGCCGGGATCGTTCAGGTAGCTGCGCGCCTTGGCCACTGCGTCTTTCTTGCCGAACGGCGTGGCGACGAAGCCGTACAGGATCGCCTTGCGCGGCCCGCTGCCGCTGCTGGCCAGCACGCGGGCGCCAACCAGGGGCAGCCGATGGTTGTGGAGATAATCGGTCAGGGCCTGGCTCTGCGTGTTATCCACCGGATCGGTGTTCGAGAAGTGATACTGCGTGCCTTCGCTCGACGAACTCCATCCGGAAGCGCCGGAGCCTGAATATGAGCTGCCGGAACCGTAGGAGCCGGTGCCGTAGGAGCTCGAGCTGTAGGAACTCATGCCCGAGCCAAGCAGTGACGGACTCCCGATGCCGTAAGGATTGGAGGTCGACATGCACGCACTCAGGCAAAGCATTCCAAGCCCGAGCCAGACGCCCAATACCTTACGAGCAATCCGGCGAATCACAGTTAAATTGTAGGTCTCCTTGGCTAGACTGGCAATCGCGATGTTCAGTGTGCCGCAGTTGCCGGATTTGCCGGATGGCGCGCCGGGCGAAGGCCGAGATACGGGCACATCCAATCGGCGATGAGATGGCCGGCCACGCGATGGCCCTCGGCGTTCCAGTGGCCGCTGCCGAGTTTCGTATTGGGAAAGCCATGCAAAAAAACGTGATGGGCGTCGGCGTATTGCTGAAGCGCGGGAGCGACGTTCAGCACCGGGAAATCGTCGCGCTCGCCGAGCGCCTTGATGCGAAAGTCGGGGTAGAAGAGGTTGGTTACCCCGAGTTGCTTCATGTAGCGCGCGCGTAGCTCCGGGTCGGGAATATCCTGCATCGGATTCGCCAGCGTGACGGCGAAGAACTGCGCTCCGTGCTCGGCGACCTCGCGATGGGTCATCTCGATTTCGGCTTCGGTGACCGCCCACGCGTCGCGCCACGCCTGGTCGCGCGGTTCGGAGTAGATAGTGGAATCAAGCCCGCGCTCGGTGCGTACGATGTGAGTGGGCTTCGGCCTGGGATGGAGCCGCCGTTTGATGTCCATGATATAGCCGTGGAGGCTTCCGATCAGATCCAGAACGGCGCTGCGCCGGCTCTCGAAGCGGGCCATGCAGTTCAGCCGGAACATCGTCGAGTCGTCGAACGGTCCACCCGGCACCAGTTTGCCGTCGCGAAAGACGTAGAACGGGCGGCACTTGTCGCCCTCGAGCACGACCGAGTTGTTGCGGATGTCGTTGCCGGTGAAAACGGCCAGCACCACCGCGTCGGGCGAGAATTGCCAGACGTCATGCTCGAGCGTGAGATACTCCTGGGCGGTTCCGTAGCTGTCCACGCCGAAGTCCAGCACCTGGACCTTTCGCCCCCGCATCGCCTCGCACTGCCCGAGGCTGCGCTGCATCACCGCGCAGAAAGTACGGACGTAGTCGACCTGCTGTGCCTCGGTGAAGGAGTCGCCGAGAACGGCGATCCGGAAGACTCCCGGAGGTTTGGCGAGCGTGACGTCGGGGCCGCGGAATCCGTGGCGATTTACCCTGACGAAGGCGTTGCCTTCCTGGTGCTGCCATCCCGCGGCGCCGGCTCTCAGGCCCCATCCGCGCCAGGAATCGTAATTGTAGAGGTCCGGACCGGCGAATCCGGAAAGCCTGAGCACTACCTCGCCCAGGAAAAGCGCGATCACCACCCCGAACAGCGCAAGCCCGAGGTTCGCCGCGATACGCCTCGACCGCGACATCGCTCAGAAGAGCGTGTAGATGAACGGCGCGACGGTCGAATACTCGCTGAGCACCACGAGGGCGCTCAGCAGCAGGAGAGTCGCAACGAACGGGATGAGCCAGAACTTGCGCCGTTCCATTGCGAATCCCCATAGGTCTTTGAGAAGGCTGAACATCAGTAAGGCTTCTCCATGCTTTCGGACGAACGCTTCCGGCTCTGCACCCGGTAGCTGTCGAGCTCGGGAACGAATCGCCTGCCTAGTTTATCTCTTCCAAACAACCGCATCACCAGGCCCGCGGGCACGATCAGCAGGAAAAATATCAGGCTCAGGACGATCCGTGTATTCACCCACCCGAGCGCCATCCCGAGCCGCGTCCATGCCCTATGTATCGGACCGAGCGCGGTGGGCGCCAATAACGCAAGAGTCCACAGGACCGCGCCGAGCGCGAACGCCCAGAGGTGCGGCTGATGGCCGCGAACGAGCGGCAGCGCCCCGAACAGCAGGGCGAATATCGCTCCGAGCAGCAGCCCGAAGTTCCTGAGTTCGCTCCGTGAGGCGCGCGCGACAGCTTCCATCGAGGCGCTCTCAGTCGAGCTCGAATTCGCGCCGCCACGAATCGTCGGCGGGCATCTCGGGCTGGCTCGTTTTGGCCAGCAGGAGGTTGCCGATCGCGAGGTAATCGATCTGGGTGCGCATGAAGCATCGGTACGCGTCTTCGGGCGTGCACACAATCGGCTCGCCACGTACGTTGAACGACGTGTTGACCAGCACGGCGCATCCGGTCTTGCGCTCGAACCGCGTGATTAGCTCGTGGAAGCGCGGATTGGTGCCCTGATGCACCGTCTGGATACGCGCTGAATAATCGACATGCGTGACGGCGGGAATCTTCGAACGCGGCACTTTCAGCCGATCGATTCCGACCAGTTTTTCCGTGGCGGGATCGGTCGCCAGACGCTGCGAGTCCTGGACCTGCGCCACGAGCGCCATGTACGGGCTTGGCCGCTCGAGCTCGAAATACTCGTGCACCTTTTCCCCGAGCACCGAAGGCGCAAACGGCCGGAACGACTCGCGGAATTTTATCTTGAGGTTCATCACCGACTGCATCTCGGGCCGTCGCGGGTCTCCGAGTATCGAGCGGCTGCCGAGCGCGCGCGGCCCGAACTCCATCCGTCCCTGGAACCATCCGATAACCGCGCCCCCGGCAAGCAGGTCCGTCACGCGCGACAGGAATTCATCCTCGCCGAGCGTTTCGTACACGGCGCCGAGCGCTTTCAGCCGGAGCGCAATTTCGTCGTCCGAAAACGCCGGACCCAGGAACGCGCCGCGCATCGCGTCGGCCTCACGCGGCGGGCGCGGCTGGCCGCGATTCAGATGCCACGCGGCGAGCGCGGCTCCAACCGCGCCGCCGGCGTCGCCCGAAGCGGGCTGCACCCAGATGTCGCGGAATATGCCCGAGCGCAGAAGCTTGCCGTTGGCCACGCAGTTGAGCGCGACACCGCCGGCAAGACACAGGTATTCGGCGCGCGTGTCAGACGCGGCGGTCCGTGCCAGGCGCATCACCGCTTCCTCGGTGACGGACTGGATCGACGCCGCGAGGTCCATCTCGCGCTGGGTGAGCGGCGATTCCGGCTTGCGCGGCGGCCCGCCGAACAGCCCGTCGAAGCGCCGGTTCGTCATCGTAAGCCCGGTGGTGTAGTTGAAGTATTCGGTGTTGAGGCGAAAGGTGCCGTCGGGCTTCAAGTCGAGCAGGTTGTCGAGGATCGTTTGCGCGTAACGCGGCTCTCCGTACGGCGCGAGGCCCATCAACTTGTACTCGCCGGAGTTGACCTTGAAGCCCGTGTAGTAAGTGAACGCCGAATAGAGCAGGCCGAGCGAGTGCGGAAAATCGATTTGCCACACCGGCGCAAGCTCGTTGCCTTCGCCCAGCCATAGCGAGGTCGTCGCCCATTCGCCGACGCCGTCCATGCACAACACCGCCGCGCGCGGGAACGGGCTCGGATAGAAGGCCGAGGCGGCGTGGGACTGATGATGCTCCGCGAAGAGCAGTGACGGCAGCTTGGATTTGGGGATTCCGCCGACCCGGGCGAGTTCCTTTCGCAGTACCCCGCTCAGGTTCAACTTTTCCTTCAGCCACGACGGCATCGCGGCCAGAAACGAGCTTATGCCCTTGGGAACGCTTCCGAAGTACGTCTCGAACAGGCGCTCGAACTTGAGCCAGGGCTTTTCATAGAAGACGACGGCATCGACGTCGGCAAGTCCGAGTCCCTGCGATTCGAGGCACCATCTGAGCGCCTGCGCGGGAAAGCTCGCGTCATGCCTTTTGCGCGAGAAGCGCTCCTCCTGCGCCGCGGCGACGACTTCCCCCGAGCGCAGCAGTGCGGCCGCGCTGTCGTGGTAGTAAGCTGAGATGCCTAGTATCGTCAATGAAGTCTCGGTTCCCAGCCGCATGGCGGCGCTCACGATAGTAGCATGCCAGAATACCAGAGTACTGCACGGCAGGCGCGCATGATGTCGCCCAGGGGGTGACCTCGCAGCCCACAGGCGGGCCGCTCGCAGGTAACACGAGCGTCCCGGGGAAAGCGTCGCTCTCCGGCCAGGGTTCGACTATCTGTGCGGCCAAACGAAGGGGTCATTTTTAGCCTGCCGCCAGCCTAATGTCGAGGCGCGCCGTTACGGTCGGCGCGGGCCCCCTGTCAGGGCGATGAACCCCAACGACTCGTGGCGTACGAAACGATCGGCGTAGCCCAATTTTGCGTCTCGCCATCTTGAGCCGGACGAATTTGCCAGAATCTTTCGATGCACGCGGCAATCAAGCGGCCGGCCAGCCGATGCCCTGAAGTGTTAAGGTGCACGCCGTCGTAAAAGAGGCCGCGTTTCGATTCAGCGAAGCCGGCCGCCAGATTGCACGTGGGCACATCCAGAGAGGCCGCGAGCCGCTGATAGGCCCGGAGGTCGTGCTCCGCATAGCTGGGCTGGCGTTGCTGCGGGACAAATACCGTCAGGGTTACCGCGTGCGCGCTCTGGATCCGCAGTAGCGCGTCGCGGAAGGCCTCCAGATTCGCCCGCAGCGCGTCCCGCTGAACCCAGTAACTGTGTCCGTTTCCGGACGGTTCGGCACGCGCCCAATACCAACCCGCCCTTAGCAGAGTCACGATCCTGAGCACCGGTTCACGAGTGAGAACCGGAAAGTGTCGCCCGATCGCCATCTTGGGTCGCCTGAAATCGCAGGTCGGAATGACCCAGACCACCGCATTCGCATCATGCAGCCCCTGATGCGAAATGTAGCCGTCCATGTTTTGGATTCCCCACCCCGGCTCAGAGATGTTGACGGGCTGAACGTTCGAATCCGTCCTTTGCCGAAGAATCCGAGCAGTCACGTTTACGAACAGGTCACGATCCCGCACCCTTCCGCCGCCGAATGTGATGGAGTCGCCTATGAACGCCAGCCGTACGCTTTGCCGCGGGCGCTGCGGAGGGAATGACGGGCCGCGGAGTCCGTATCGATTGATGTAATAGGCGAAGCCCAGTGGGCTCGCCCATTGATCGGGCCGTGCCGTGTAGCCGCAGCTTGCGTTCGTCTGAAATATGACGGGCTGCCCCAGATTGAGCAGCCACATCAAGGAGTTGGCGACCAGCAAAGCGCCGACGGCTCCCGCCAGTCCCGGGAGGGGATTGGTCAGCGTGCGGCGCCGCGGTTCCTCGAGGCCCACGGGTACCTTATTAGATCGAGCGGCTCTGTCGAGGCAGTTATTTTTTACCCGAAAAAACGTTTATCCGGGCAACTCCTGCCGGGGCGTGGAAGCCTCGGCTGGCGCGTACCCGATCTCGCGCAGGAAATCGAGCACGATATGGTTGAAGACTGCGGGCTTCTCGAAATAGACCGAATGGCCGCAGTCGGGCACCGTCGCGAGTCGCGCGTTCGGCAGGAAATTCGCCAGTTCGCGGATCATCGCGGGCGCGATCAGCGCGTCCTGCTCGCCGACGAGGCACAGCACCGGCATCGTGAGCCGCGCCCGCACCGTGTCCATCGGATAACGGCGCGAGACGATTCGAGGCAGCGCGTCCTCGGGAGGGCGCGCGCCGAGTATCCGCAGCGAATCGTAGAGATGCGCCAGTTCGGGACGCCGCGCAAAAAAATCCCGCGCGTAAGTCGGCATGGTGCCCACCGGCGGTTCGCCGTCGAGGATGAGTCGCGCACCCTCAGCCCGACGCGCCATCAGTGCCTCCATCGCGGGCGTCAGGATACCGCCGGGCGTGTCCGCCATCACCATCGCGGCGACGCGTTCGGGACGCTCCAGGGCGTAGCCGGCGATCGTCCATCCCCCCATCGATTGCCCGACGAGCACCGCTTTTTCTACGCCCAGATGGTCGAGTAGGGCGCCGAGGTCGCCTGGATGGGATTCGTTGAAGGTGCCGTCGGGGTCGGGCGAGAGCCCGAAACTGCGCTGATCGAGCGTCACACACTCGAACCATCGCGCGAAGTACGGCACCTGCTGCCACCATGAAAGATGGTTGCCGCCGAGCCCATGCAGAAACACCACGGCAGGTCCGCTTCCGGCTCGCTCGTAGTAGAGGGAGAAATTTCCGATGGAAAGACGCCCGGGCGTTATCCTGTATGGCATGATGCAAATTCTCCTGCGAGCGCGAATCTAACACCTGGGCATTTCGTCTCGAAAGCTAATGGCATACCTATAAAGGGAGATGCTCTGAGGCGTCGGGATGGCAAACTGATGGCAAACCGGAGCGAGTGTCTTGCCGCCCGCGCCGCCCGAACGCCCGACGATGAAAAATGGAAACCCAAGCCGCAGATATTCACAACCCTCGACAGACGAAAGGCAGGGAACCGAAGTGAACCTACGAGTAATACTTGGGACAACCGTGGCATTGGCCGTCGTCGCGTGTGCGCCGATAGCGAGCGCAGCGGATTTCGGCTCGGCGCCGCAGCTATATCAGCAGTACTGCGCGAGTTGCCACGGCAAGACCGGTAACGGCAACGGCCCGGTCGGCACGTTCCTCACTCCGCGGCCCAGGGATTTCGCCGATTGCAAAGTGATGAAGCAGATTACCGACAAGACCCTGTTCGACGCGATCAAGAACGGCGGCGCGAGCGTCGGCGTAAGCCCGAACATGCCCGCGTGGGGCAGCTCGCTGAACGATCAGCAGATTCAGCAGATGGTAAAATACCTTCGCCAGTTCTGCCCCGAGACTGCCAGCAAGTGATCCACGTCGCGGGCCGGCTGTCCGCCACACCCTTGTGCCGCGCAGCTGGCCCGCATGACTCGGCGCCGCCTGCGCGCGCAAGGGTGCGCGTCACGCGATGCGAGGATTTGCGATGGCCCGGTTTCTGGTCGGGACGTCCGGGTGGAATTACCCGGGATGGCGCGGCAGCTTCTATCCCGAAGATCTGCCCGCGCGCGAATTCCTGTCTTTCTACGCGGGCAGCTTCGGCACGACCGAGGTTAACTATTCCTTCTATCATCTGCCGCGTGTCACCACGTACGAGAAATGGCGCGAGCAGACTCCCGAGGGGTTCGTCTTCGCGCTCAAGGCCTCGCGCTTCATCACGCACATCAAGCGGCTGAAAGACGTTCGCGAGCCGTGGGGGCTTTTCATCGAGCGGGCGCTCGCTCTCAAGGACAAGCTCGGTCCGATCCTGCTCCAGTTCCCTCCGAGCTTTCACGCGACGGCGGAAAATCTGAAAAACGTGAAGCGGTTGCTCGGCTACAAGGTTTCGCGCGAGCACGCGCTTCGGCTCGCGATGGAGTTTCGGGAAGAGTCGTGTTTCGGCGGCGAGATGCTGTCGATTCTGCGCGAGAGCCGGGTCTCGCTGGTGGTCGCGCAATCGAGCCGCTACCCGGTGCCCGAAGTCGTTGCCACGGCGCCGTTCGTTTACTTCCGCTTCCACGGCCCGAAGGAGCTTTTCGCCTCGGGCTATTCGGACGCGGAGCTCAAGCTGTGGGCTGCGCACATGAAGAGGTTTCTCGCCGATGGGCTTGACGTTTACGCCTACTTCAACAACGACGCGCTCGGAGACGCGGTCCCGAATGCGCAGACGCTTGCGAAGATGGTCGTCCCTGCCGGGCGCAAAGTCGGCAGGAACGACCATCGATGACGAGAATTCCGCGGCGCGCGGATTATTTCACGTAGAGAACGATTCCCTCGTAGATCACCGCAGGCTTGTCCTGGCCGACGACGTGTACCTGCGTCTCCTGCGTCACCTGGGTTCCCTGGGGCCTCGGCTCGACTGAAACGATCCGGCTGCGCGCGTGGACCTTGGCTCCTGCTGGAACGGGCGAGATGAATCTGAGTTTGTTCGCGCCGTAGTTCACGACGTTACGATACCCGACGACCCTCCATCCGGGGTCGGTCTTGAACGCGGGCAGAAGGCTCAACGTCAGGAACCCGTGGGCGACCGGCCCGCCGAAGGGGCTCTCGCGCTTGCATCGCTCGACATCGATATGAATCCACTGATGGTCGCCGGTTACGTCGGCGAAGCGATTGATCTTGTCCTGTGTCACCTCGATCGGCTCGCTCCACGGACCGAAGTCCTGGCTTACCTTCGACTTGAGCCGCTCGACATCGTCGAAACGAATTTCCTCCATGCTGACCTTTCCTCCATCGTCACGAACTCCGATCGTCGAGGCTGCCTGCCACGGTCCGGAGTTTCAAGCCCGCCGCGCCGCCCGGCTCACTGCGTAAGATTCGACATATCGGGATACACGTCAACAAAAATCTTGCGTCCGCCGGGAAGCTCAACGCCTCGAGTATCGACGGTTGGATTCGGACCCTGGAATGCGCCGTTGTAGTCGATAAAGCCCAACGCGCGCACCGCCCCCGCCATCCGAGTGCCGACGCCAGGCATGAGAATCGTCTGAAGGCCGTTCGGTCCTTGGACGAGCACGCCAGCCGCTGGTCCGGGCGCGGGAGTGAAGGATGCGTAGCCGTCGCTGCATCCGAGCGTTCCTTCTCCCAGCGGATCCCTGTGAAACGTGAAGTCGGGCCAGATGTATCGTCCCGCCGCGATAGTGTCGTTCGACGATTGCGGCGCGCCCGTCGTCTCAAGAAGCGACGCCGCCTCGCTGGCTACTACGTCGCCGGTGGTCGGATCGGTGGCTTCGGAATCGTCCGAGTGGTTGCACCCAAACTGGTCGACGTCCGACACGTTGACGCCGCCGAGCACCTCTTCGATGGTCGGAATACCGACGGCGTTCGCCTGCGGGAAGAGATAGCCGAGCATGTCTTCGCCGAGCCCCTCGATGAACCGGTACTGTCCGTCCATGTGAGCGCTAACGAAGTCGGCGACAGGCTCCGAAGGATTCGGCATCTGGTCGGGACCCTGGAAACCGCGAATATAGCCGACCGGGAACTCCTCGCCCGGCGAACTTATGAACTGGGCTGGCCCGATAGTGTACGTGACGAGTTCGGTTTTGAATTGGAAGCCGGATTCGAGCGGGGAAACCTCATACGACAGAAATTCGTTTTCCGGCGGGAGTCCGGAAGCCGGGTCGCTTGAGACCTGTACCACGGCGGGCGCCGGTTGGCCGTTGAGATAGAGTTGACGATGCGGAAAAACGCCGAAGAAGGCGGCAAGCACGAAGTCGCCATTGCTAATCGGCGCAAGGAAGCTCACGCGCTGGAAGCTGAGCGCGACCGCGGGATAAACGCGCGGCGACGCGTTCAGAGCGCCGATAACCTGATTGGCAACTCCTTCACCGATAGCGCGAGTCTCATCGTAATAGCCGAGCGGCACCGGCGTACCCTGGGTTGCGAAAATCGTTCGGCATCCGGCCGGGTGATGTGCGTCGTATTCGCCGGTCGGCGTCCGCGACACCGAGCCGTTGGCGAACACCTCTGGGGTCTCGACGCTGCCGACCGCGCCAGCCATCTCGATAGCCACTCCTCCGTAATGCGCTTCGAGCGCGGCGCGCTCCCAGTATATCCAGTCCGCCGATAGCCAGTATTTCTGTACGGGATCGGGATTGAACGACAGCGATTCGGCGTGGATGCCGTAGTTGCCGAGAGTGAAGATCGTATGATGGCCTTGCGTGGAGACGGCCTGCATAACCAGGATTTTCGAAGCGCGCACGAACGGATAGCTCGACCAGCAGGTGAGGAAGTCCTTGGGCTGTTCGGTCTCGGCGAATTTCAGCACCGCCGGCTCGCGCGAATTGTACGCATCGACGATCGCCTGGGCTGCGCGGTTCTCCGCAAAATTCATCCAGTAGTCGTCCACCCCGGAATTGGCGGGTTGGCCCTGGGCTATTGCGGAGTCGATCCCGGGACCCCAAAGGCCGATCACGTCGGGCGCGGATTCGTCATGCGTCGAGGAGATGAAAATTTCATCGATCGCGTTGGGCCCGAGCTTCGCGCGCACCAGGGCGCGGATCCGATCCATGTCGGTATTGAACATCCCGATTACGTCGAGCACCTCGACGGCGATCACCTTGGTGCCGTTGTCGATCACGAACGCGCGCGCGGTTATCGGGTCGGCGGCTTTCGTCGGCGGCTGCCCGATTCGTCCGGTTCCTCCGCCCAGGTAGATTCCGTCGTAACGCCCGTTATTGTTCTCATCGACGTACGGCTCGCCCGGGTCCCAGTGGCCGTTGCCGTTAAGGTCCTTGTACGGTTCGCTGAAATCCCATTGACGCGGCCCGTCGTATCCGGGGGGATCCAGAACGGGAGTATGCGAGGCCGGATTGAAGGCGGGCGGGGTCATGTCCCCAACCGCGGCCCCCGCGCGCAATTCCGCGGCCCGTGAGCGGCCCGCGATCATTGCTCCGGTAAGCATCACCACCAGCAGGAGAAACCGTTTTTTCCCGCAGCGTTCCATCGAGCCCCCTCCCATTGTTCGCGCGGCGATGCGAACGGCTGGACGCGTGTATGATTCCGCCTGAACGGTGCGAATGGTCCGCTGGCAGCGGCCCCTCCATTCGCCGTGGCGTCATCGGCTACGGGGCAGGATGCTTAATCGGGTCGGGCGCTGCTGTCAAACGGCTGACTGTGGCGGCTTTTCACGGTCCAACGCGCTTCCTGGCGGAATCATCGCGTGAGCCATTTTGGATTGTTGATGGCGAGCGCGTCGGCGAGCGATTGGCGGATATGCGCGCGCAGCGCGGGATCGTCGATCGAGACGGAGCCGTCGCGGATGCGCTCGGCCAGTTCCCGGCTAAGCGCTTCGACCTCTCCGTCGTGGCCGAGGATGGCGGCGAGCCGGATGCGCTCCGAGGCGGCCTGCTTCTCGCGCATCTCGAGCTCGCGGCGCACGATATTGATTGCGTTCAGCGTGACGCGCGTCTTGAAGCGATGGTAGCCGTCGAGCGTCGGCATCAGCTCGTCTTCGAGGTACTTGACCGCGGCCTTCAGGATCGTTGTTGCGTCGGGGAAGCTTCGCGGCATCGTCAGTCTCCGGGTTCCATCTCGATAGTCAGTCGCGGCCTTCGATAAGATTCAGAAAATCCCACAGCGGTTCCTCGATTCGCCGCCCGATCGCGCATCGCTCGACGCCCGTCTCCGCCATCCCGCGCAATCCCATCCTGAGACATCCGAGCGCCCATTTCACGCTGCCGAACGCCTCCCAGAAGCGCACGTGCGCGGGCTCGACCCTGTGTCCGCTCGCCTTCTCGTAGGCCTCGAACAGATCTTCGCGAGCGCCGAAACCGCCGACCGGGCGCGGGCCGCCAAATCTCCACGTCTTGACGCAGAGCCATCCGAGATCCTGCATCGGGTCGCCGCTCATCCCGATTTCCCAGTCGAGCACGAGACGGATCCCTTCTTCGCCGACGATGAAGTTGCCGTGGCGGAAATCGCCGTGGACCGCGGTCAGGCGCGGATTCTTCGGCACGTTTTCCGCCGACCACTTGAGACCCATTTCGAGCGCGGGCAGGCGGAAGTCGAAGTAGTCGAGAACCTTGCGCTGCGCGGCGACCTGGGTGGCGGCGTCCTGATGCTTCAGGAACGGGACCTCGTCGAGCGGGATACGATGGATCTTCGCGAGTATCCCGCCGCACTGCGCGGCCATCGTCGAGCGCGCGCGTGCGAAGCGCTCCTCGCGCAGGATACGGGGCGCGAGCGTCTCGCCCTCGACGCACTCGGTGACG
>JAJYMR010000142.1 GCA_021786815.1 Deltaproteobacteria bacterium | reverse complement strand
CAGGTCGAACTCGACGCATTCGTTCGCTTCGGCGCTCGATCGCACCCTGCGCGCGCTGGATGAGTTCCATATCGCCGGCCTGCCGACCAATCTTCATCAGCTTCGTGCGATACTCTCGCATCCGGCAGTACGCGCGGGCGACGCCCGGACCAGCATCTTCTCCGAGCATCCTGAACTGGCGGCGCCGAACGGCGCACGCGTCTCCGCCACGGGCTCGATGGCGCTGCTCGAACAGCAGGCGACGGCACTCGGCGGCGGCAAAACCGCGATGACCATGGCGCGCGTGCAGCCGGCCTCGGCGAGCCTTGCGGTGCCGAACGGCGAGGAGGGAATCGAAAGCCCGATGGCGGGTTCGATCATCGAGATCCACGCAAAGGTCGGCGCCACGGTCGAGGCCGGAGCGACGCTGATGATCATCAGCGCCATGAAGATGGAGACTGCGGTGACGGCGCCGTGCGCCGGCGTAGTGACCGCGATCGGGCCGTCCGAGATCGGCGCCACCGTCGCGGCCGGGCAGATTATCGCGACGATCGCTCCGAGCGAGCGCACCGGCGACGCGTCCGCGCCCCGACAGTACGGCGATGACACCTGGGCGCCGATGCTCGAGGACGTGAAGAAATTGCAGGCGATCGCTCATCGCCGCTTTGCGCCCGATTCGAACGATCCGGGCGTCATCCGCCAGCGCAAACGCGGCAAACTCACGTGCCGCGAACGGATCGATCTGCTGCTCGACGCCGGCAGCTTTCGCGAGGTCGGCAGCCTCGCAGGCTTTGCGGACTATGACGAGGATGGCCGGATCACCGGCTTCACGCCCGCGAATCATGTCGGCGGCTGGGGCAAGATCGACGGCCGGACGGCGGTGGTATGCGCCGACGATTTCACCTCGCGCGGAGGGCATGCCGACGGCGCGATCGGCGGCAAGAGTATCCATCTCGACCGGCTGTCGCTCGACCTTCGCTGCCCGTCGATCCGGTTGCTCGACGGCTCGTCGGGCGGCGGCAGTATCGCCGCTATGGTGCCCAAACAGCAGACGACTGGCGAGAGTATGGCGCAGGAAAGCTCCGGCGCGATCACGGCGGGCCGGCCGCGCGTTTCCGGCGAAGGCGGTTCGTTCCTGCCGGGACACCTCGGCAGCAGCATTTACGTGGAGCAGCTTGCCCAGGTGCCGGTGGTCAATCTGCTGCTCGGCAGCGTCGTGGGAATTGGGGCGGCGAAGGCCGTGCTCGGCCATTTCGCCGTGATGGTGCGCGACATCGCGCAGTTGTTCGTGGCCGGTCCTCCGGTGGTGCGCCACGCGATGGGTTACGACATCACAAAAGAGGAACTCGGCGGCTGGCATATCCATTGCCGCAACGGTTCCGTCGACAATCTCGCGGAATCGGAGGAAGAAGCAGTTTCCCTCACCAAGCGGTTCCTTTCCTACCTCCCGTCGAGCGTTTACGAAGCGCCGCCGGTTCTCGTGCCGGACCCCGCCGATCCAATCGATCGGCGCGAGGAAGAGTTGTTCACCATCATTCCACGCAAGCGCACGATGACGTTCGACATGCGCCGGGCGATCCGGTTGATGGCGGACCGCGATTCGTTTTTCGAGATCGGGCCGCTATGGGGAACGGATCAAATCGTCGGCTTCGTGCGTTTCAACGGTTACCCGATGGGGGTCATCGCGTCCGACTGCCGGCATATCAACGGCGGCGCGCTCACCGCCGACGGCTGCGACAAACTCAAGCGCCATCTCGACCTATGCGACCTGTTCCATCTTCCGATCCTGAATCTGATCGATAATCCTGGCTTTGCGGTGGGCCTCGAGCACGAGATCTCCGGCACGATCCGCAAGGGCGGCGAATGGATGATAGCGTTCGCGCAGGTCGCGGTTCCGATCTTTACGGTGATCATGCGCCGGAGCTTCGGAGTCGCGGGCAATAACTACGCAACGCCGCGTAGCGGCGCCAGCGCGCGAGTTGCATGGCCGGCCGCCGATGTCGGCGGAATCCCGCCCGAAGGCGGTATCGAGGCCGCATACAAACGCCAGCTTGCCGAGGCCGCCGATCCGGAAGCGCTTAGGGCCGAGATCAATGCACGAATCGAAAGCGCGCGAGGCCCGATCGGTCCGCTCAACCGGTTCCAGATGGAGGAGATGATCGACCCGCGCGACACCCGGCGTTGGGTGTGCGAGTGGGTGGAGAACGCCTATCGCATCGTCTCGCAGCCTGCCCTGCTCGCGCCGCGAGCGCTGCAATTCAGGCCATAGGTGAATCCCAACGGTGGCGCGAGCGCGCTCGGCAGTGCCGGGCGGTTCTCTATTGAGAGATAAAAGGAGGGCGCGCTGCTCGGCACCGCGCCCTCTTCGCTTTCATGCGTGGACAGGACATCAATGCCTTCCCAGGCGGCCACCCAACTCCACGATCTTGAGCTCGCCCTCGCGCGTCTGGCCCCCGATCTCCAGGAATTTTTTCATGTTGCGCCTTCCGCTCTCGGTCCGGACGAGCTGCTGGAACAGGTAGCTTTCGTCTCTGAGGCCTTCGGCCAAAGGTTTGTCGGCCGAATTGATTGCCTGCTTGGTCAGCCGCACCGCTTCGACGGGAAACGAGGCGATACGCTCCGCCAGCCACTCGACGTAAGGCCCAATCTGCGCCGGCTCGAATGCGCGGTTCAGGTAGCCCCAGCGCTCTGCGGTCTCGGCGTCCATATCGATCCCGCCGAGGATCACCTCAACCGCGCGGTTTCTGCCGATAAGCCGCGGCATCCGCTGGGTTCCGGTTCCGCCGGGCAGGATCCCAAGCGGAACCTCCATCTGATTCACGATGGTTTTGCCGCGCACGCCGAAACGCATATCGAACGACATCGACAGTTCCGATCCGCCGCCTCCCACGCGCCCCTCGATCTGTGCGATAGTGATTTTGTTCATCAGGCGGAAGCGCTCGCACATGTCGTGATAGAAGGCGTTGGCGTAATCCTCGTGGCGTGCGGGCTGGTCCGTCGGAAATTCCAGAATTGCGCCGACGTCGAAGTGCGCGATGAAGAAATCCGGATTCGCACTTCTGAGCACGAACACGAGGAGGTTTTCGTCGGATTCGAGTTCGCTCGAAAGCCGCACGAATTCGTCCAACAGCGGCGCGGTGATCACGTTGATGGGAGGATTGTTGATCGTCGCGTAAGCGACTCTTCCGCGGACCTCTACAGTGATGAGCTTGTATGCTTCGTAGGCCATTGGTTCTCCATCGGAGCCGTATGGATTCGAGCGTCGCGGCTCTCCGCGTCAATGTCGTAGCCGCTTTAGCGCTCTGCGGCTAGCTCAGGCGGTGGGTTTGTTCACGCTCGACAATTGGCCGCGACGAATTTTAGATTCAGATCAGCTGCTACAATAATCGGGTCGTGCAAGGAGAGAGGATCGCCAAATTCCTGGCTCGCGCCGGGGTTGCGTCGCGCCGCGAGTCCGAGCGCCTGATAGAAGCAGGCCGCGTCACGCTGAACGGGGCCATCGTGACGAGTCCGGCGACGCTCGTTGACGCGGACGACGAGCTAGCGGTCGACGGCAAGGCGGTCGCGGCACCGGCGGAGACCAGGGTTTGGCGTTATCACAAGCCCGCTGGACTCGTGACGACGGCCCGCGATCCCGAGGGACGCCCGACCGTGTTCGCGAACCTTCCGAAATCCCTGCCCCGTGTGATTTCGGTCGGACGCCTCGATATCAACACGGAAGGACTCTTGCTCCTGACCAATGACGGCGAACTCGCGCGCTATCTCGAACATCCGGCGCAGGGGTTTTCCCGGACCTACCGGGTGCGCGCTCATGGCAAGGCCGATGAAAAGCTGCTCGCCAGGCTTGCCAAGGGCCTGACGATCGACGGCATCCGCTATCGCCCCGTTCAGGCGACGATCGACAGCCGTCAGGGCGACAACCGCTGGCTGACGATGACTCTCTATGAAGGCAAGAACCGCGAAATAAAGAGACTGCTAGAGCACCTGGGATTGCGCGTGACCCGCCTGATTCGAACCGGGTATGGGCCGTTTGAGCTCGGCCGGTTAGCGCGAGGTGCCGTTGAAGAAGTGCCCGCTGCCCTGCTCGCCAAGCTGCTACCGGGTCATCGCGCATAACGCGGAATATCGCACGCGCGCGCTGAATTTGTGGCGCGAATTGCGCGCACATGGACGCCGGGTGTCGCTCGTGCCATACCCGGTCGGCAGGCTCGCATCACTCCCGCCACAAACCGCGCTTCGGCCCGAGCTTCGTCACCGGTTCGCAAAGTCTCTCCGGCGTGAGCGGCTCGGCCATGAACACATCAACGCCCGGTTTTCCGGCTTGGCGGTCGTACGTCCGAGGGTCCATTTCCGACATCTTTCTCAGAACGACGGCGAGAGCTTGCCAGGTTGACGGATTCGACCGTAGCCCGCGAATCACCTCCAGTTCCCCTGGCTGCTTTGGTTTTCACCCCACGCGAGTGCTTCGCGAGCAGCGCGAGGATCTCAGCCGCATTCACCGGCTTCACGAAGTAATGATCGAAGCCATCGCCCGGATTCCCCCGGTGCTCACGCTGCTTGAAGCCCGAGAGCGCAACGAAAAGAGCCTCGCGCATGTTCCTCTTCTTTTTCATCTCCGCCGCCAGCGCATAACCGTCCATGTCCGGAAGGCCGATATCGAGCAGGAGCGCATCCGGCTTCAGGCCGGCGACGCCTTCGAGCGCGGAAGCGCCGTCCGCAAAGACGTGCACCAGGTGCCCAGCCTGTTCCAGAACGATCCTCGTCGCTGTGGCAACGCTGGGATTATCTTCCACGATCACGACGGAGCGTGCCTGCCGGGATACAGGCGCGGGCTTCGACTGCACGGCAGCGTGCTGAACTGGTGGCGGCGCCACCAGGGGCAGCCGCACGGTAAATTCGCTTCCCTTTCCCGCGCCGCCGCTTTCGACCGAGATTGTTCCTCCGTGCAGTTCCGTAAGTTGCTTCGCCAGCGCCAGCCCGATGCCCAGGCTCGCCTCTCCGTAGCCATCTCGCGAGGTCTGCCTGGTAAACGGCTCGAAGATCTTCTCTTGATACTCGGGCAAGATACCCTGGCCGTTATCCTTGCAGCGCAGGACAACCTCGGAACCTTCCCTTGCACCTGAGAGCTCGATTCTGCCCTCGGGGTCTGTGTACTTGGAGGCGTTGCTCAGCAAGTTCGTCGCGATCTGTTCCAATCGCACTCTGTCAGCCATGAACTGCACGGACTCCGGCGGGAGCCGGAGCAAGAGCTTCTGCCTGCGATTCACCACGGCCGGTTGCAGCGATTCCGCTGCGCTGCGCAGAAACTCCGCAAGGTCGATGCGTTCCTTCACCAATTCGATGTGGCCGTGGGTGATGCGCCCGAGATCCAGAAGGTCGTCCAGCAACCGCCGCATCAGCGCCACCTGCCGGACCATCACTTCCTCCAGTTCGCCACGCTGCGCCGGCGTGCCGCCGCCGGAAAGCACCTGCAAGGCGGTGGAAATTGCCGCAAGCGGGTTCCTCAGTTCATGACCGAGAATCGCGAGGAACTCATCCTTGCGCCTGCCTTCGTCGCCCAGCGCCTTGCGCTCGGTGATGTCGATACAATATTCCGCAATGGTTCCATCGCCGAGGTCGCGTCCGGCGAACATCATCCAGCGCCGCGAACCGTCCTTGAGAAAATACTCCTTCTCATAGGGTCCGATGCGTCCGGTCGTAGCGAATGTTTCCATCTGCTCTTCGCTGGTCTTGACCCACTCCGGGGGCGTCAGATCCCGCCAGTGGAGTTTCCGTGCCTCTACCTCCGCCCTGGTGTAGCCGGTAATCCGCAAAAACACGTCATTGGCGCCTATCAAGGTGCCGTCGTAATCGAAGAACAAAACGCCGACTGCGTCGGTGTCGAGCAACCGACGAAGGCGTTCCTCGCTGGCACGAAGCGCCGCTTCGAGCCGTTTGCGCTCGGTGATGTCTTCGCTGAAAATCAGGATGCCGTTGATTTCACCAGCATCATCGTCGCGCCACGGCTGAATTTCCCAGCGAAGCCACTGCACTCGGCCATCGGGGCGCATGAATTGATCTTCGTCGCAAATCTCGATCGCTCCGGCCAGGCATCGGCGATGCGCCCTCTTCCAGCGCTTGGGTGTCTCCGGAAATACTTCATAGTGGCTGCGCCCAAACAGGTGCGTGACGCCATAGTCACTCAGGTAACGCCGGCTGGCCGCAAGGTAACGCATGTCCCGATCCAGCATCGCCATTGCCGTGGGAACCTGCTCGACAAACAACCGTAGGCGGGCTTCGTTCGTCACTCCTACACCGGGATGCGTTTCGAGTGATGAGTGTCAGGCTCTCATCAACACCGGGTAGTGGCAAGCGCAAAGGCCCGGCTTGGTTTTGAGTCCGAGGACGGTCGTCGATGGGACGAGCTTTCAGCGGCCCTTGAAAGTCGCTTTGGTGCCGCTAAGGAATGCCTGCTGGCTGGCGAGCCAATCCGAACGGCAGAGATAGCTGAAGGTATCAGTTTCGAACGCGATACCCTGGCGCAGAGGGCCGCCGATGCTATGGAGCAGAGTCTGCTTGGCCGCGCGGCTGGCCAGAGGAGCATCGGCAGCGATGACCTCGGCCATACCGCGTGACCTTGTCCGTCAGGTGTTGCCGCGGTTTTCACCTTCGGCTTTTCACCTTCCGCTTTCACTTGTTGCGGCTTGCATCCTCGGCCGCAGCGTCGGTCAGATCCTTCACGATCGCGGGCACTTCGTCGCCGAAGACGTTGCTCAGGCCGAAGACCTTGCCGAGCCAATCCAGCTCCTCTCTGCGGCCGGGCACCGGCGCGGGCTCCTGCAACATCCCCGCCGCCTTAAGCTCCTCCACCACCGCGGGGTCGGCCGGGAACGAGTCGCCGTAGCGATTCAGGAAGAAACGCTTCGCGAACGGCTCGCGCGGACGCTGGCCTCCCGCCCCCGGGTCTTCGGCCGGATAGCCAACCGTCTGGAGCACCAGCACCTTGTAGCTGTCGGGAAGCTTCAGCGCCTTGCGCAGCTTGCGATCGTTCATCGCGCCGAGCAGGCAGGTCCCAAGGCCCTCGTCGAAGGCAACTAGAGTCGCCTGCGCGATACCCTGTCCGCAATCGAGTTCGGTAAAACCCGTCGTTTTGATTCGCTCGCCAGCGGACTGGAAGAACGGGATGAGCGTGCTGTCCAGATAGGCGTGGCTCTGGGCCTTGTCGACGCCGAGCGCTCCCGCCTCGACGAGTTCGTGCAGACGATCGCCTTGCACGGCGATGGCCTGCCAGTCGAGGCACCATACGATGACCACCGGCGCGGAACGAAACTGAAACCCGCCGATCGCGGTCCCGACCGGAAGCGCGGCGATAACCTCGGCCGGCGCGGTCGCGCGCTCGATTACAACGGCCTTGAGCGCCTGCACGTTGCCCCAGAAGGACGCAAGACGCGCCGCCTCCAGCATCTTCTGGATCTTGGTTCGCTCGACCGGCTTGTACGGCCTGAGAAAACGAGTCGAACGCCGGTTTCCTATTACCTTTTTCAGCTCCATCAAATCTCTCCTCGGAGAATATCAGCGTGTTTCGGGAGTAAGCGCGCGCAGGAACCGGCGCTTGGACCAACCTTCCTTGAGCGGCGCGATAAAAAAGAGCTCGGCCTTGCGCGATTCGAATTGCCAGGCGCCCGCGACCCTCCGGTAGCCGTCGATATAGCGGCCTGAGCCGACGACTTCCGCGCCGCTTGAACGTTCCACGGCGGTCAGCTCGAAGTAGCAATCACCCGTGGCGCGATCGCCCTCGACGACGATCCGATGGTTGTGAACCGTATGGGCCATCCGGTCGAGCAGGCCGGGAACCACGACCGAGAAGAAGTTCCGCACTTCCTCGCGTCCGCGCGAGACCATCGGAGCCATCGCGCCTCCGACACCGCGGAAATCGCAAACCGCATCCTCGGTGAAGCATCGCTCCACCAGTTCATCGAAGCGCCCGTCGTCGACCAGGAAGCAATACGTCGCGGCAAGTTCGCGGATCCGCTCGCGATCCTCCAGTGCCCTGATTCGTTCTTCGATTGTCATCTCGATAGCGCCCTCACCGCGTGACACGCGCCGGCCTTTCACAGCATCGAGGCGGCGATCTGGCCCAGGTACGCGTTCTCGCCGTCGGCGATCGTCGAGGCGGTCGCGTCGCGCACGAACATCTCGACCGGGTATTCCCTGGTCATGCCGTTGCCGCCATGAAGTTGCGCGGCGAGAGTCGCGACTTCGAGCGCGGCGTTGGTGCAGAACACCTTCGAGGTGATCGAATGGTCGAGCCGTCCCGGTTCTCCCCTGCCAAGCCGCGTCAGGTTGTACACATAGACGTCGCGCGAGAGCGCACGCGCGGCCCGCACCAGCGAGGCCATCCGGAAAAGCCGATCGCGCACCGACTGATGCTCGAAAATCGGCCGTCCTCCCTGAATCCGGGTCTTGGCGTAGGCAAGCGCGCAGTCGAACGCGGCGCGGGCGATTCCGGTGGCCAGCGCACCGACGCTCGCGTTGAAGGCGGTAAGCGTGTTCTCCACGTGGGCGGGATAGGTTTCGTCCTCGGCTATCATGTAGCGGCGCGGGATACGCACGTCCTCGAAGAAAATCTCGCCCTGGGGCAGCGCGCGGAAGCCATGCTTGTCGAGCGGGCGACCGCGCGAGACGCCGGGCAGGTTGAGCGGCACGATACAGACGCCGCCGTGCTCGAGGCCGTCGCGCGGTTGAAGCTGCACGTTGACGACGCCGACGGTCGCGATTGGGCCGTTGGAAACCCACGCCGACTTCTGGCCGTTGAGAATCCACGAGTCGCCGTCGCGCCGCGCCGCAAGATCCCCGCGCGCCTTCACTCGCAGCTCCGGGCGCATCACGCCCAACTGGTCCGAGCCATGATTGGGCTCGGTTATCGCCCAGCATCCGATTATCGAGGCGTCGTTGCAGGCGAAGTACGGCGCTGAGAATTCCGCCGCAAGCTCCGGGTTTCCGCTCGCTGCCGCCGCCGCGGCCGGAAACGGCGAAAGGAAGATCACGCCCGCCAGTCCCGCACTGCCATAGGCAAGCTCCTCGAGCACTATATGCTCGGTGGCCGGCGCGGCCTCGAGCCCTCCGAGCGACAGCGGAGCGCGTAGTCTGGTGAATCCGAGCCGGGCGGCCTGCGCGAGCGCGTCATAGAGCGGGGAGCCGGATGCGATGACCTCGCCGGGCGCCATCCGGTCGAGCCGGATTCCGACTGGGCGCAACACCTCACGCGCGAAGCGACGCGCGGTCTCGCGAATTTCGCGCTGCTCGCCGGTCAAGGCGAGATCGTATTCGAGCGTTTCGTCCTCGTGCCCAAGAGCTTCCATGATGCGATCTCTCCCGGTCGCCGCGAACGCTTCTAGGCGTCCCTGCGCGCGACCTCGATAAAGCGGGTCTTGTGCGTGCTCCGCTCCAATTCGTTGGGCTCAAGCCAGATAATCTTCGGGGTGAACTTGAGCCGGTCCTTGAGCGCGTGGACGATTTCATTTTCGAGTTCGGCGAGCGACGATTTGGGCGTGTCGAGCCCGCGCTCGATGCGGAGCTTGAGCGGCGGAACGACTCGTGGCGGCGGTTCATCGAGCGCGATCCTGAACTCGCCGCTGACGCGCGGGATGAAACCCGAGATGACGCTGTCGATCGCGGCCGGGTAAACGATGACGCCCTTGACCTTGAGCATGTCGTCGACCCGGCCGACGATTCGGTAGCGGAAGCCGGTCGCGCCGCACGGGCACGGCGACACTTCAACGCGATGGATGTCGCCGAGCGAGAGCCGGGTCCATCCGAAGCCGCCGCCGGCAAGCGAGGTAAAGACCGCTTCGCCCTGGGCGCCATCCTTGAGCGCGACCGGCTCCTGGGTCGCCGGATCAACCAGTTCGTAAAGGCACAGATCGTCGCCAACCCAGTGCATCCCTTGGTACTCGGGCCATTCGCACGAAACGCCGAGTCCGGCGCCGACGTCGTAAAGCTTCGCGCCGTAGCTCTCCTCGATTCGCCGCCTGACCTCGGGGATGCCCGCGCCGGGCTCGCCGCCGCACATCAGGATCTTGATGCCGAGCGAGGTGATCGGCGCGCCGATTATCTCGGGCGCACGCTCGATCAGATGCTCGGCGAGCGAAGGCGTGCAGGTCAGGACGTTGGCGCGAAAGAAACGCGCCATCTTGAGGATTCGCGCCGCGCCCGACTCGGCCCCGACCGGAATCGTCATGACGCCGATCTGGCTTCCGCAATAGAGGCTCGCCGCGCCCGCCAGGAACATCGAGAGCGCGAACGCATGGATCACGCGGTCGCCCGATCTCACGCCCGAGCGCCATCGCGCCCGCAACAGATATTCGCCCCAAAAGTCGTCGAGGTCGGTCTGTGTCAGAGGATAGGGCTGCGGATCGCCGGTGGTTCCCGAAGTCGCCGCCATGCAGACGAGGTCGGAGAGCGGAGCGGGCAGCGTATCGTCGAGCATGCGATAAACGTCGTTGCCACATTCCTCCATCAGGGCGCGATAGCTCGCCTTGGTAAAGACCGGCAGCGCGCGCGGCCAGTCCGCCAGCGTTTTAACATCACGCGGCCCGGCGATACCGCGCTCTTCCATCTGGCGGCGAAAGTAGGGCGCGTGCTCGAAGAGTTGCTCGATCCGCGCATGAAGACGCTTGAGCTGGATACGGCGCATCGGCTCGTCGCCGAGAATCGTCTCCATCTCCATGTTCCAGTAAGGACGCTCGGACACCATAAACAAAACCTCGACCTGATACGGCGTCGGCGCGAAGCCCGCAACGCGGAACCGAGCCGCGCCGCGGGCTTGCGCTTTCGTGTCAGGCCTTTGAGTACCCCAACGATTTTCTGATACGAGCTCGTCAGGCGGCCTTGCGCGCCGTTCCCGCCTTCTTGTGCCACTTCTCCATGTGATGCTTGTGGGTGCTCAGATACGAGCCGGGCGGATAGTACTTGTCGTAAAATTCGAGTTCGCAGTGCTGCGCCTGGATGTAATACAGCAGTACTGTCGGAGGCACGACCGCAGGGAAAGTGCCGTAGGTTTCCCAGATGTAGCGGCAGGTCTCCTTCGCGATTTGGATCGATTTCTCCGGAGTGCGCGGAATCTGGCGCAAAAAGTCGGCTCGGTTCTTGTACGGAGCGGGCTTTTCCGAGAACGGATTGAACACGCCGCTGGGCCCGAACTTGCGCGCGACGATCGCGTCAACTGCCGCATCCATATCCTTGTAATAGGGTGGCCGATAGCTCTCGAACCCGCCGTCGAGCCCGACCGGCTCCGGAAACGCGTTGGGATCCTTCGGGTTCGACTCGAAATGGAATCCGAGTCCGCGCGCGGCCGGCGTTCCGCCCATTATCACGAACGGCGTCGCCCCGCCGAACAACCATCCGCCCAGCCCCATCGCCTGCATCGCGAGCGTGATGTTTTGTCCGATGAATGCGCCTTCGGAGCCGGCGATTGCGGCCATCATGCTGGTTTCGAGCATCGTCAGCGGAATCGGCGTGTCGACCCATCCTTCCTTGATCCACTTCTCGTTGCAGGTCGGACGGTTGCCGTGGCGGTCGTCGACGATGTACTGGCCGAAGTCCGCGTCGAGCATGATGACGTTGATGTATTCCTCGGTGATATCGGAAACCGGCATGAACAGCGTGGTGCCTGGCATGTTCATGTTCCAGAGGTTGAAGGAGGCGATTGCGCCGGTGTTGCGCGGGATGTCCAGGCGTCCGTCGAACAGCTTGACCCGATGGTCGCGCACGAACTGGATTAGCTTGTCGCGATCGCTCCTGCCCTCGTACTCGCGCAGCTTGCTCGGTTGCGCCTCGCGCAGCCTGAGCAGGTAGACGCCATCGTCATTGGTGTAGAAGAGCTCGGTTCCGTGCGCGCCGCATGCGCTCGGCCAGCTTCGCCCGCAATACTCGACGAGAGTGTTTCCTTCACCGCACCAGGTCTGGAGGGCATCGATATTGTCGGGGCGCGCCGCCCACGGCAAATCGCCGAGGTTAAGGCCGGTAATCCCGGTGCCGGCGGCGATAAGCAGGGCCTCTTCGAGTTCGTCCAGCGGTTCCGGCGGATTTGGAGACTTGAAGGTGTTCGGTCCCTCGGCGATTTCCATTCCGACGCCGAAGCGGCGCGATCGCCGGTTCATGATCGCCTCGAACAAGGGAAAGTTCCACGCTTCTTCGACCTGTTCGAGTTCCGAGATTTTTTCGCGTTCCTTATCCCCGCTCATGTTTCGAATCTCCCCGTCCGAATTGGATTTCGCCGACCCCAAGGGCCCCAACAGCGAGTAACGGACCAACGCAATTCCAATGCCTCACCGCAAGACACGCGCCGATCATGGAATTGGGTGCTTTCACGCGCATTTCGAGGCTCTCGGGCGTATATGACACCCCAGCGCGAAAGGCTTCTGGCAGCACCCGATGAGTCCGAACGATGCATCGATGCTGCTTACGGAAACAGGTTGGTAGTCGAAAGAATGGCGCAGGGCCTTTCGCGACCGAGGGCGGCGGGTTTTCGATGACAGCGCTGGCGTTGTGGCGGCTTTGGAGGTTATGGATGGGGCAATTGTCTCGCGGAATATAGCAAAGTCAGTGCATTTCACTGTGACGGACGTCGGTGGTCGTTATGCCACTTCGCGTTCTTAATCGCCGAATTGCGCCGATTGCTCCGCTTGGACTAATTACGAACCGAAAGTGCGGGGGTATTGCCATGGACAAACCGGCTCGTGTCACCGTCAAACGCATCAACGAAATGAGCCTCGCGTTCCAGCAGGCTGGCGTCCTCTGGGCGGGCATCGAACTGGAACTGTTCACGAGGATCTCCGAAGGCTCCGCCACAGCCGGTGACATCGCCACTGCGCTCGGAACGAAGCCAGAGGCAACGGAGCGGCTACTTGCGGCCTGTGTTGCGCTGGATCTCATCGAACAGAAGGACGGCCGCTATTCGAACCGGCCCGACGTGGAACGCTACCTGGTCAAAGGCAAGCCCACCTATCACGGAGATTGGGCCCTGTATCACAAAGGCGATTACGAACAATGGAAGAACCTCGCCTCTGTAATCAGGCCGCCCAAGGATTTCTATCAACGCGTCAGAGAAGACCCCAAGGTGGCGCGCCAGTTGACCGTGGCTGGTTACCATTCATCAATCTCCGCCGGACAGAAGTTCGCCCGCGAGAACGATCTCGCAGGCGTCTCGTTGCTTCTCGATCTTGGCGGAGGCTCGGGCGTGTATTCCATTATGGCATGCCGCGAGTACCCCAAGTTGCGTGCGATTGTGTTCGACGTTGCGACCGTGTGCGCGGTGGCCGATGAGTTCATCGCGCAGGCCGGACTCTCCGATCGAATCAAGACGCACCCTGGTGACTATCTCGTCGGTCCATATCCTGACGGCGCCGACGCGATACTGATTTGCGGAACTCTCGAACCGCGCACTTCGGACGAGCATCGAACCGTGCTGCGCAAGGCGTTCGAGGCGCTGGCGCCGGGCGGCACGCTGTTTCTGATCATCAATATGCTCGACGACGACGGCAAAGGACCGCTCGAAGCCGTTCTATCCAACCTCGGCCACGTATTCAGTTCCGGATCGTGGGGAGGCATCCACAGCTCGGGCGAGATAGCACGGATGCTTTCGGCGGCGGGTTTCACCGATCTGAAGTTCAGTGATTTCGTACCCGGCACTTATCGCCGTGTGGTCGCGAAAAAACCCCGGTGAGCATATGAAACAGCCGCTCAGCGGAATGACTGTGCTCGATATCGGCACGCTCACGCCGGGAAAGTTCTGCACGTCGATCCTTGCCGACATGGGCGCATCGGTGCTGCGTATCGAACGGCCTTCAGGCAAAGGCGGCAAGATTTCCCACGAGGACCTGGCGCTCAACCGTGGCAAGCGCTCGCTCACCCTCGATCTGCGGA
>JAJYMR010000217.1 GCA_021786815.1 Deltaproteobacteria bacterium | reverse complement strand
CGGCGAAGGGGATTTTAAGTCCCCTGTGTCTACCTGTTCCACCACCCCGGCATCGCGCCTACCACGGCCGCCCGCGCACTCCCACTCCCGCTGAGCGAAGACAAATCCGGCCGCCGCGGACATCCGAACTTTAGCGAAGCGCGACGCCGATTTCATCGCCCGCGTCCCCCCGCGCGTCGGGACGCGCCGACTCGTCCTTCCGTCCTTCGCGGTCGCGCGAAGGATGGAAAATCCCTTGTTGCAAGCTTTTTGCCCGCTCGACATAAGAAATTCCCCGTCCGATGATCCATCAGGCAGGCACGCGCGCGATGGAACCACGAGCGAAACGCGGCGGAGCAAAACCTGCCACTCGCGGGACTGCGATCGGCGCCGTCGCGATGGCGATGCTTGCCGCGGGCGTCTTCGGATGCGCCGTCACACCGAATCCGCCTATCGAGAAACCCGCGGCCGTGGCCGCCTCGCCCCTTCCGGGGCGCGTAACCCTCGGCGTGCAGAGGGCCGACAGTGTCGGCGGTGTAGTACCGGTTTATGTCTCGATTGCCAACGGTACCGATATTCCCCGCGCCGTTCTCCCAAACGATATCTTCGCGATCAATGCCTCGGGCGAGCGGGTCGCCCCGCTTGCGCCAAGCGAGGCCGCACGGCGTGCCGGAGGCGCAGTGCATCTCAAGTCCATGCTTGTAAATGCCGCGGCAAGCGGAGTTACCACCGGAGCATTGGGCGCCGGGATGGGAGCGGCCGCCGGCTCGCTCAGTGGAGGCGGCGCGCTCAGCGAAGGCACGATCATCGGCGGGGCTCTGGCCGCCGCCGGCGGTATCTTCGCCAGTATCGCGCAAACCCAATCTCAGGCGCAGAGCCAGGCGCGTGAGCAAATCGACGCTCTCGCGCTCAGGTCCGAAGACCTCAAGCGTAACCTGACCGCGAGCGGGTACGTCTTCTTTCCCGACGGCGACTACCGCGAAATCGACGTGATACTTATCAATCGCGAGACCGGCGACACCGAAATGCTCCAGCGCCCGTGGCCCTAGAGCGGCGAGAACGCGCGCGCCGCGCACCGTCGCGACAAATCCTCGACAGTTCCCGAGGGGGCGCTCCACGCCGTCGAAACTTTCCTGCGTGCAAAACGTCCCATAACCAGGAGCCTCAACGTCCAGGGAAGGCCTCGGACAAGGGGTGTGTCATAATCATGGAAGACTGGAAGAGGCGCGTACCATCGCGATGAAAGCCACCTTTGAATCGAATTCCTCCTCACGAGCCTTGCCCCGAGCGGTGCGGCGCTATGCGGCCGCCGCCGTCGCCGCGTTTGCCTGCTCAGGCGTCCTCTTCGGATGCGGCGTCGCCGAGGCGCCTATCAAAACCAGGCCCGCCGTGGTCGCCTCGCCCCTTCCCGGGCGCGTAACCGTCGGGGTGCAGAAGGCCGACAGCGTCGGCGGCGTCGTGCCGGTTTACGTCTCGATTAGCAACGGTACCGACATTCCCCGCGCCGTTGTCCCGGGCCAGATCTTCGCGATCAACGCCTCCGGCGAGCGGGTCGCCCCGCTTCCGCCCGGCGAGGCGGCGCGACTTGCCGGCGGCGCAGGCGAACTCAAGGCTGCGCTAGAGAGCGCGGCGGTCAGCGGCGTCGCAGGCGGCGCTGTCGGAGCCGGCGCGGGCGCCGCTATCGGCTCGGTTATCGGTGGTGGTGGAGGCGTGGGCCGAGGCGCGATAATCGGCTCCGCGATCGGAGCGGCCGAAGGGATGTTCGACGGGGTCGGCAAGGGCCAGGCGCGCGCCGATCGCGAAGCGAGCCAGCAGATACGCGCCCTTGCGCTGCATCGCGAAAACGTCAGGCATGACTTCACCGTAAGCGGCTACGTCTTCTTTCCCGACGGCAACTACAGTGAAATCGACGTCCTTCTCGTCAATCGCGAAACCGGCGACACCGAGGTCGTCCGGCGTCCGTGGCCTTGAGAAAAGCGGCGAAGAGCGCGCGCGGCGCCCCGCTCTGCCTGGCCTTCCCGCATCGCGCGGAGGAGCGGCGTATCGCCGGGCTTACAGCATCGACTTGATCACCAGGATTGCGCCGCCGCGCCGGCCGTTGGCCGCCGGATCCGCCACCACCATCTCGTTTCCCACGAACCGAAGGCAGTTCGGATCGACGAAACCCGTGCCGAACTCGCGCGCTACGCCCTTGTCGAGGCGCAGCACCTGGCCGTCGCGCGCGTCGTGACTCTTGTCGGCCGGACGCCCGGCGTCGGCGATAAAGAATACGTTGCGGTACTGGCCGAAGGTGGGCGGCGCGTAACCCCATCCGGTGGGATTGACGAATCCGACCAGGTAATAGTTGGCCGAGAGCTTTCCGTCCGCGCCAAGCATCCCGATCCGCCCGACCTTGGCCGCGGTTTCGGCGCGCGGCCTCATCCCGAGCATCATCGCGCCTCGCGCCTTGGGATCGTTTGCCGGCGCGAAGTTGAGATTGGCTATCTCGAACGGGATCGGCTGGTCCAGCGTGGCAAAGGCGCGAGCCTTGCCGTCCGCGCCGACCTCATAGACGGTCGCGTTGCCGTTGGTCACCGCGTAGAGCTTGCCCGCGAGCGGCCCGGCGCTCGGCCCGAACTCTAGGTCGCGGCATTCCGTAGGCTCGCCCTTGCCGATTTTGCCCGCCTTGGGCAGCGCGGCGAAGGCGCTCGCCCGGCCAGACTTGTCGATCCTCTCGACCGCGCATCCGCCGCCCTTGCCCGACGCGGAAAGGACGAAGACCTGGCCCGCGTACGAGCCGAAGCCCGACGGCGCGATCGCAAGGCCCGCGGGACGCTTTATTTTCGCGAGCCTCGTCGCGCGGCCACCGGAAATCGGGACCGAATAGACGGCGCCCGCGGCATCGGAGAAAACCAGCTTGCCGTGTCCTTCGTCCTGGATGTAGAGCGGCTCCCTGGCGCCGGTTATCTTGAGCGCCTTCACGACGTAGGGCACCTCGGCCGTCGGCCCCGCCGCGCGGGCGTCGGCGAGCGGACCGCGCGGCCCGGTTGCAAGCGCGAGGATCGAAGCCGCGGCCAGAGCCGTCGCGGCGGCGCGAAGCCGTCTATTTCCTTTGCTTGTGCATGAGTTCATCGAGCGCCTCGTTGACGAAGTACTTTTGGTCCGGATTGCGATCGTCAAGCTCCGATTTGCGCCGCGAGACCCATTCGGCGAGCCCGATCACGGCCGCTTCGGCCGGATCGGCAATCTGAAGCCCCCGCGCCACCTCTTCGAGCTGAGCAAAAAGCTCGTCGGGCAGCTCAATTTCCAATTTTCTTCCGGCCATTTCGATCAGCACTTCCATATAGTCTTCATGGCCACGGGTCGTCAAAATGATTTCCTGCCCGGCCGCACGCCAGGAAACGACGGACCGGGCGAGGCCGCCTGCCAAAGCAAGACCGAGGACCGCAGCGCTGAGCCGGGAACCGCTCCAACCTCCGCTCCTGTCAATGACCAATGATGCGAAGGAAATCCCGCCTGTGCGCATCCGGCGTCGTCACGGGTTTCCACGATGCGCTCTTTTCGTTTGGGCGATGCGGCCAGCGGGTTGAAGCGGTTGGAAAATGGTAAAATGCGGAACTCCCGGCAGCGGAGATGAGGGGAACTGCGGACATTGCCGAAAATTCAAGGACGTAGCGGCTCGGAGGCGCTTACGGGACAACATCAGAAATATCTCGGCGCAATCGTCGAGTATCTCGATCAAGGCCGCTTCAGGCCGGGCCTCGTGGTCCGCGAGAACGAGCGCAAGCTCACCCTGATGGACGCCTCCGGGCGGGAAAAAATGATCGCGAGCGATCTCGTGATGGTGCGTTACTCGGATCGCAAGGCGAACGCCACGAACCTCGCCGAGGTGCTGTCCGACCTCGAGGCCGAACGCACCGGTCTTCAGGCCGAACTCGATCTCTACCTGTTGTGGGAGGTCGTCCACGAACAGGCGCGAAGCTTCACCGCCGGGGAACTGGCCGATCTGTTCTTCGGCAGGCGCTCCCAGGCTGCGGGCTCGGTGATGCTCGAGGCGTTGCTCGGCGATCGGCTGTATTTCGTCCGCCGCCACATGGAATTCATCGCGCGCGCGCCCGAGCAGGTGGAGAGGCTTCGGCTCCAGGAAGAGCGTATCAGGATGCGCTCGGAGGAATTCCGGGAGACGCAGCGCCTGATGCGCGAAGTGCTGGCGGGCGGTTATGCGAAGCCCGCCGCGGAACAAGTGGCGACCATCGCCGAGCGGCTTAAGCCGTACATCGAGAACCCGTTCACCCGAAGCCGCGAGACGACCACGCTGCTCGAGCAGGCCGCGCCCGATATCGAGCCGGTCGAGGCCGCCTACGAGATTCTCTATCGGCTTGGCCAGGCGCCGCCCATCCCGCGCTTTGCCGCGATCGGCGGCCTTCGAATCGAGTTCCCCGGTGAGGTGCTCGCCGAGGCGCGAAGTGCAAAGCCGCCCGAGCGGCCCTCATCCGAGGGCGGGTTCACGCTGACGATCGACGACGAGGAGACGGTCGAAATCGACGACGCGCTCTCGTGCGAGGAACTTCCCGGCGGAAACCTGCGGGTGCGGGTCCATATCGCGCTCGTCACCGACTTCGTGGCCAAGGACGGCGCGATGGATCGCGAGGCGGCCGAACGGGTGACCAGCGTCTATCTGCCCGAGACGACGGTGCGGATGCTGCCCGATGCTATCTCGTGCGAGGCGGCAAGCCTGGTTACCGGCGAGGTGCGCCCGGTGTTTACCACGGAGATCACGCTCTCGCCGGAGGGCGAACTGCTCGCGACGTCGATATACCCGGAGCGGATCGCGATAAGGCAGCGCCTCACCTATGACGAGGCGGATCTGCTCCTGGCGGGCGGCGCAGAGGACAGCGACGCGGCGCGCACGCTCAGGCTCCTCAACGCTGCCGCCGCGCAGCTTCGCGAGCGTCGCAGGCGCTCGGGCGCCCTGCTCGTGCAGCGGCGCGAGACCAAGGTCAAGGTGCACAAAGACGAGATCGAAGTCCGGATGCTCGACGCGGCGGCGCCAAGCCGCACGCTGGTCGGCGAATTCATGGTGCTGAGCAATTTCGTGGCGGCGCGTTACGCGGCCGACAACCGCATACCGATCATCTACCGGGTGCAACCGCGCACGGGCGGCGAGATGCCGGTGCAGAGGCCGCGGCTTTCGCTCTACCCTGAATATCACGCGGGGATCGGACTGGACTGCTACGCGCAGGTGAGTTCGCCGATACGGCGTTACGCCGATCTGGTTCTCCAGCGCCAACTGGTCGCGGCGCTGTCCGGAACGGCCGGTTCAGTTTATTCGCCCGAGGAGTTGCTGAAGGTGCTGGCCGGCGCCGAGAGCGCCGAAGCCGAGCGGCGCGAACTGGAGCGTCGCGCAAAGCGCTACTGGATCCTGCGCTACCTGGAGCGTCACGCCCAGGATATGGAATTGAGCGCGTTCGCCTTCCGGGACGGAGCCACGGCCGAACTCGTCGACTACGGCGTGCGTGGCACCCTCCATGGCGCGCCGACGCTTGCCAACCAGTCACCGGTCGCGGTGCAGATTACCCGCGTCGATCCGATCCGGGGATGGCTCGTGATGAGCTACGTGAGGCCGCGGCCGGAGGTCACGGAGGGTGCCCCGTAGGCAACACCCTCCGCCCTCGATGACGTTACGCTCTCCGTCCACACGGCCCTCGTTCGAAGGATAGCGGTCTCAGGAAATCTCCCGAAAGCTGTCCTGCTCGAGCCGCCAGCGATCGATCGACTCGACGTTGAAGCGCCAATCGCTTCCCACCTTGAACGCCGGCAAACGCCCACGTTTGAGCTGGCGGTAGATCGTCGAAGGATGCACCTTCAGATAGTCGGATAGCTCCTTGACGGTCATCACTCGGCTACTCTCAAACTTCATTCGCCCAACATCCTCCTATGGCACCGTTTCGCGGTCATCGCCGCGTCGTCTCTGACATGTCGCAATCGGCGTGCCGTAGCGCATCGGAGGAAAATGCGCGCAAACTCCTGCGACTTAGGCAGAGCATATCCCTTCACAGCGTTAGGAATTTGGCACTCCGACACGAAATTGGCGGGACTGGAATGTCAGCGCCCATCAAAGAAAACAGTCGCGCCACAGGACAGCGATTGTCCCACGCTGAAACTCCAAGTCCGCCTCGCGGGAGCACCTCACCGCGCCGCTAAACCTTGCCGATAACCTCGTCCGCAGTCGCCTTTATCAGGCCCAGCACGCCCGCTTCGTCGGCCGCGCGCGGAAGCAGAATCAGCCGATGCACGCCGAGATCGGCGAAACGCTTTGCCGTCTCACGCTCGACTTTGAGCGACGGCGTCACGCTTATCTCGAGTTCGTCGAATTTTCTTCCCGCCGCTTCGCACGCGGCCCGAAGCCCCTTCACGCACTTCTCGGTTGCCGCCAAATCCAGTGCGAATCCGTACCATCCCCGCGCCAGGCGCGCCGCGCGGCTGAACGCCTCGGGCGTATGCCCGCCGAAGACGACCTCGGGATGCGGCTTCTGCACCGGCCGCGGCATCGCGTTCACCCCGCTGAACGAGACGTACTTGCCGCGATACTCCGGCTTCTCCATCGACCAGATCGCACGCATCGCAGCCAGGTAGTCCTCGCTGCGCGCGCCCTTGTGATCGAACGGAATGCCGAGCGCGTCGAACTCGGGCTTCAAGTATCCCACGCCGATTCCGAAGATGAGCCGCCCGTTCGAGAGCACGTCGAGCGAGGCGAGCTCCTTGGCCAGCACCAGCGGATTTCGCTGCGGCAGGATGATGATTCCGGTGCCGAGGCGGATTTTCGTCGTATGCGCCGCGATAAACGACAGAGCCACCGTCGGATCGAGCATCGGATAATCCGGCGCCACCGGCGAAGGTGGGACTCGCGGATCGGGAACCACTACATGCTCGCCCGTCCAGAGGCTTTCGAATCCTGCCTGTTCGGCGGCGCGCGCGACGGCCGCCGCAGTTTTGGGATTCGCGCAGGGACCGTTATTAATCGCGAAAAGGCCGATTTTCATGGCCGCTGCTTACCACGAACGCACGGCACTGAAAAGCGCGCGCCGACTCAGCCCGATCGTTTGACCACGTGCGACAGCCTCCGGATAATCGCATCGACCTTCGGGGGTGGACGAAATTGCGATGAGGTGTCCCCAGTGCGGTTTTGACGCGCTTGCGCAATCGGCGTTCTGCTCGCGATGCGGCGCGCGGCTGATACAGCCGAAGCCCGACGCCGTGCGCGAGTACTCGCTTGCGCTCATCCGCCGCTCGTATTGGCATTACGCGCAGGCCTTCGTGGTCGGCGGACTAATGGTCGCGTTCGGAGTAGCGATCATCCTCCGCGGTCCGAAGGGCGCTACTGCGGGACTGATGGTGATGCTCGTCGGGTTTGCCGTATGGGGCCTCGTTCCGCTCGCGCAGCGCGCGGTGAGCTGGCGGCTCACTTCCGACCGGCTTATCGAGAAGCGCGGGCTGCTCGCCACGATGCGCCGGGAGGTGGAACTGTCGGATATCCGTTCAATAGAGGTTAATCGCCGCCTGCTGCAGCGCCTTATCGGACTCGGCGACGTCGTGGTCGCCTCCGCCGCAAGCGCCGACTATCTGATCAGGATGGCCGACGTGCGCGATCCGGACGGCGTCGCTGACACGGTGCGAAAGGCGCGGCTCAAGAGGCTCGCGTAGGTGCGGAAGGCGGAGGGCTCGCGATGGGCAGAGGGCCGGACTTGCGCCACGAGCGAAAGCTATGGCGCGTCGGAATCGAGGCGGTTGCCGGCGTGGACGAAGCGGGCGTGGGCCCCATGGCCGGGCCGGTGGTCGCCGCGGCCGCGCTTTTCCCTTCGGAAGTTTTCATCAAGGGCGTCAACGACTCGAAGAAGCTCACTGCCGAGCAGCGCGAGCGGCTCTTCGAGCCGATCATGGAAAAGGCGCTCAGTGTCGGCGTTGGAGTGGTGGACGCCGACGACGTTGACCGGCTCAATATCTACTGGGCGGCGATGCTTGCGATGAGGCGCGCGCTGGACGCGATGGCGCATCGGCCCGCGCACGTTCTGGTCGACGGGCGGACCATCCCCGGGCTGATTCTGCCGCAGACCCGGATCGTGGGCGGCGACCGCAAGAGTTTTTGTATCGCGGCGGCGTCAATCGTGGCCAAGGTGACGCGCGACCGCATGATGGCGGAATACGACGAGCGCTTTCCCGGCTACGGATTCGCGGCGCACAAGGGATACTGCACGCCTGAGCATCTGGAAACCCTGCAAAGGCTCGGTCCCTCGCCAATCCATCGCAGATCGTTCTCTCCCGTCGCCGCCGTCCTGCAGATGAAATTGCTTTAGCGACGACGAGCGGTTCGGTCTTAGCCGGCCATCGAGACGATTGCGTTGCTCACGCAATTTGCCGCATAATTGTGGGCAAATGGCACAATCGGCACATGCCGCGAACGAGCCCTCGCGTATCGCGGAACTCCTCGGCGGAGAGCGGACGCTCGGGCGGAAAATTCGCACCTCGCTCGAGCTGGAAGAGTGCGCGCGCGACGGCTTTCCCGCCGAGGTCGCAAAAGCTCTGCTTGAAGAGTCGGTAGTAAGCTTGCGCGAACTCTACGGCTGGATCGTCCCCCGCCGGACGCTCGCCCATCGGGTGAAAAAGCGTCAGCGCCTCAGCCTCGACGAGTCGAATCGCGTATCGCGCGTCGCAAGGATCTACGCGCTTGCGGTCGAAACGCTCGGAGAGCGCGAAAAGGCAAATCGATGGCTGCGCAAACCGTTGCGCCAGTTTGCCGGCCGCACTCCGATGGAGATGCTCGAGACCGAGCTTGGCGCCCATCAGGTTGAGAACCTTCTCGGCCGGATCTCGCACGGACTGGCCGCTTGAGAGCATGGAGACTTGCGCGGCGCCGGTACGCCGCGCTCGACGGCGCGGGTGCGCGGCGTTACGGCGGGCGATGGAACCGGCCAGGCCAGGCTGTCGTATACGCCTCCGAGAATCTGTCGCTCGCCGTGCTCGAGATAATCGTCCACCTGGAAGTCGCTCTGGACGAATTTCCCTCGGACTACGTCAAGATCGCGATCGAGGTTCCCGACGCGGTTTCAATTCGCCGGATTGAGAGATTGCCCAAGACTGACGCGGAAATGTCTGAGTTCGGCTCTCGATGGTACGAATCCGCGTCGAGCGCGGTGCTCGCGGTACCCTCGATAGTGGTGCCCGAAGAATTCAATCTGCTGCTCAATCCCGAGCATGCGGATTTCCACAAAATCAAGGCTGCGGCGTCGCGGCCGTTCCGGTTCGATCGGCGGCTATTGATGCGCGCTTCCTGAGCGCGAGCCTCGCGCGTGCGCATCGCGGGGAGGACCTTGCGCTTACGAGGCGAGCGCGTCGAGGATGCGCTCCATTTCCAGCCGCAGCAGGAAATGGCCGCGATTCGGCAATACGATTAGCCGTGCGTTCGGGATGCGCGCGGCAAGCTGCCTTGCATGGTCCATCGGCGAGAGCGTGTCTTCCTCGCCCTGCCACAGGATGACCTCGGTCTTGAGCTGCTCGGGCTCGAAGCCCCACGGACTGCCAAGGACGCGATAGTCCTCGATCACGCCGCGCACGCCCGGGCGCAGCGCCTCGTAGAAGAAATCGGTCGCCTCTTTTGCACTGAGCGCTCGGATCACCGCGCGGTCGGAGGCCGAGGGCAGCTCCCTGACGAGGCTCTGACGCAGCATCTCGGCCGGAATCCGCCGCGCCATCGTAAGCGCGACCGCCGCGAGACGCGGCGCGCGCATCGCCAGCGGAAACAGCATCCTGTCCGCCCAAAGCCCGAGCCTGTGCACGGTTTCGGGCCGTTGCAACGACGCTATCGCGCCTACCGCGCCGATTTTCGTTACGCGGGCGCCGAGACGATAGCCACACGCGAACGCGTAAGGCGCCCCGCCCGACCATCCGAATACCGCGAAACGCTCGATGCCGAGCGCGTCGGCGAACGCGCGCACGTCGTCCGCCCAATCGAGCATCGTGCGGCCCGGCCTGGGATCGGAAAGGCCGATGCCCGGGCGGTCCGGCGCGAGCAGGCGGACGTGCCTTTCAGCGCAGAGCGGTGCCGCGAACGCAACGTCGAGGCGCGAACTCATCGCGCCGTGGCAACTTATGATCGCGACGCCGCGCCGGGCGCCGTACTCGGCATACCCGAGCATCCGCCCGTCCGGCAGCCGAATCCTGTCCTCGCGGGCCCGCTCCACTCGCCGTTTTGGCGCTAAGCCTACTTCAGGTTTTCCGCGAACAGCCGAAGCGTGCGCTCCCAGGCGTCCTGGGCAGCCTCGGGCGCGTAAACGTCCTTGCGCGTTTCGTTGAAGAATCCATGCTGGCATCGCGCGTACACCTTCACCTCGCCCTTCTTACCGAGTTTTTTCAGGGTCGCGGCGAGCCGGTCGACATCCTTGCGCTGGATCCATCCGTCATTCTCGCCGTAGGCGTAGAAGAGCGGGCAGTTGAGCGAGCCAAGTTTTTCGTCGGACGGAATTTCGCCGTAAAAGGGCGCCGATGCGGCTATCTCATTCGACTCGCACGCAAGCAGCAGCGCGTAGCTTCCGCCCATGCAGTATCCGGTCACGCCGATCTTCGAGGCAGCGGTTTCCTTCTGTCCGCGAAGCCACTGGAGCGCGCTCTTCAGGTCTTCGATCCCGTCTTCCTTCTTAAGCGCGGTCATCAACTGCGCGGCACTGTTTGGATCCGCCGCGACCTTGTGGCCCTGGCGCGAATAAAGGTCGGGCGCGAGCGCGAAATAGCCCTCGCGGGCGAAGCGGCGCGCGATGTCCTTGATATTCTCGTTGAGACCCCACCATTCCTGGACCACAATCACCGCGGGCCTTGCGCCCGCGCCTTCGGGACGGGCGGCGTATGCTTTTATCTCGCAGGCTTTGCCGGAAAACGTGACTTCCTTGGACGTGATTTCGTGCGTTGCCATCGTCTTCCCTCCTCGGCTGATTCGTAGCGCACGGGCTCGCTATTCAGCCGCACTTACCGGAATGAATCCGACCACGCCGCTGCGCAGCCTTATCTGCAGCCATCCGCGCGTGACCCCGATTACGCGCACGTAGCCCCGGCGGTGGACGTGGGCAACCACTCTGCTCGAGTGGTCGGGATGCTCATAAACGGGCGAATTGTGGGTCAGATAGAAGACCTTGTTGATGCGCCTTATTGTGGGTTCCGGAGCCGGCGCACTGGACGCGGCGGGCGTTGCCGACGGGGCCGGCGTGGGAGCGGCCAGCACGAGCTTCGGGTTAAGCGCACGGGCCTGCGCGAACTCGGCGTTGGCCTCCGTCGTGCGATTGGGCATGGTACTGAGCAGCTTGGCGAGGTCGAAATGCGCCTGCGCGTCCTTCGGGTCAAGTCCAATTGCGGTGCGTAGCTGCGCTTCGGCCTCGCCCGACTTGCCCCGTTTGGCAAGTATCTCGCCAAGGGCGAGACGATAGGCCGGCTTGGTCGGATCGAGCACGACCGTGGCGCGATACTGCGATTCCGCCGGCCCAAGCTGGCCCTGCGAGGCGTACAGGCGGCCGAGCGAGAGATGGGCGGGCGCGTTCTTCGGGTCGAGTTCGAGAACTTTCATGAACTCGGTCTGCGCGGCGGCGGCTTTGTTCTCGACCACGTAAAGGTTGCCCAGGGCGACGTGGGTGCGGGTCTCGTTGGGCGCCAGTTCCACCGCCTTCTTGTACTCCTCCTCGGCCTTGGAGAGGTTGGTCGCCTGCATCGCCGCGTCACCCGCGCTCAGGTAACTCTGGACCGAGTTGCCACCGCGGCATCCGAGGAACGACAACACGGCACCCAGTCCAATAGCCACGGCCAGACGCGCAAGGCTTCGCGGTCGCATTTCGACGGACATATGAGGCTGCTCCTTTCCAGTTCCAGTTCCAGTTCCAGTTCCAGTCCCGGCAGGTTGCCGGGGACGATCGGATGGCGCAATTGTGGGACAAATTTAAGCACCATTCGAGCCCCCAGGGTAAACCGGTTCGCCCTTTCTTGTTGGACAGCCTTATTCCGTGGGTTATAAACAATTGCGTGCGCGTCGTTCTTATCGCCGCAAAGCATACCGCGCTGGCAAAGACGCGGCTTGCGCCTGCCATCCCTCACGCGGAGCGAGAGGTGCTGGCGCAGGCGATGTTCCGCGACGTACTGGCTGCGGCCGGCGGATCGCGGATGGCCGAGCGGGTCGCGGTGGTTTCTTCGGACCGGACGCTGCTCGAAATCGCGAAATCGGCCGGGGCCATGGCGATCGACGAAGGCGCTCCACGCGGCTTGAACGCGGCGGTGCGGATGGCGACCTCGATGCTGGTGGAAGAAGGCGCCACGCAGGTGTGCACGCTGCTCTCCGATATACCGCTGGTAACCGGCGCGGATATCGACGCGGTATTCGCCGGGATACCGCGCGAGGGAGGGGTGGTCCTGGTGCCGTCGCGAGATTTCTCCGGAACCAATATCATCGCTCGTGCGCCGGGCGACGTGATTGGAACGATATTCGGGCGTTTGAGCCTGGTGAAACACCTGGACGAATGCAGGCAACGCGCAGTGGCGTGCGAGGTGATGCGTCTGGCGGGGCCCGCGCTCGACCTTGACTTGCTCGCCGACATCATGGAATTCGTGCGGGTCGGCAGGCCGACCAACACCCTGAATCAGCTTTCCCGCCTTGGGATTGCTCTCGACTGAGTTCGGCTGCGAATGACTATAGTGTCGATGATCGAATCGTTCGGGGAGTATCTCCTCGAAAGCGTCGCGGCGCTCGGCAACTTCATCCTCTTCCTCGCGAGCGCCGTCGCCCACGTGTTTATGCCGCCGTACAAGCCGCGCCTTGCGATACGGCAAATCAGGACTATCGGCGCGGAGTCCTTCCTGCTGATCGCGCTCATCGGAACGTTCACCGGGATGGTTCTGGGTCTGCAAGGGTACAACACGCTTCGCCGCTTCGGCTCCGAAGGCGCGCTCGGAACCGTGGTCGCGCTGGTGCTGGTGCGCGAACTCGGGCCGGTGCTCGCGGCGTTGATGATCGCGGCGCGGGCGGGCTCGGCGATGGCGGCGGAACTGGGCTCGATGCAGGCGACGGAGCAGGTCGATGCGCTTACGGTGATGGCGATAAACCCGGTGCAATACCTGGTGTCGCCGCGGGTGCTGGCCGGCGTGATCAGCTTCCCGCTGCTGACCTCCATCTTCGACGTCATCGGTATCTGGGGCGGATACGTGGTGGGCGTGGGCCTGATGGGCGCGCCGGGAAGCAGCTACCTCAACGGGATCGCCCAGAACATGACCGCGCACGATATCGAGACCGGCCTGTACAAGGCGCTGGTTTTCGGAGTCGTCGTGACCTGGGTGTGCTGCTACAAGGGCTACCACGCGCGGCGGATGGCGACGGGCGTGAGCCGCGCCACGACTGAAGCAGTTGTGCTTTCCAGCGTCCTAATACTTGCCTGGGATTACTTCATGACCTCGGTGCTGCTGTAGATGGCCAATTCGAACGAGACTTCGGGCACCAGCGCTGCAAACGCGATAGAGGTGCGCGCGCTCAGAAAGCGCTTCGGGCGCCAGCAGGTTCTCGACGGCATCGACCTCGACGTCCCCTCGGGCAACATCACGACGATCGTGGGTCCTTCGGGATGCGGCAAGACCGTCCTGCTCAAGCATCTGAACCTCCTGTTGCGTCCCGACTCGGGACGGATCGTGATCGACGGAATCGACGTTACGCGGCTGGGCATCCGCGCGATGGATTCGGTGCGCGAGAAGTTCGGGATGCTGTTTCAGGCGGGGGCGCTGTTCGACTCGCTCACTGTGTTTGATAATGTCGCCTTCCCGCTGGTGGAGAAGACGCGGCTTTCGCGCGAAGAGATAGCGAAGCGGGTTCATGAAACGCTTGCCGCAGTCGGGTTGGAAGGGATGGAGCAGAAGTTTCCGTCGGAAATGAGCGGCGGGATGCAGAAGCGCGCGGCGCTGGCGCGCGCTTTAATCCATCGGCCGAAGATCCTGATGCTCGATGAGCCCACGACCGGCCTGGATCCGACCCGCACGGGCGCGATCCACGCATTGATTCGGCAGACCCAGCAGCGATTCGGGCTCACGGTGGTGATGGTCAGTCACGAC
>JAJYMR010000099.1 GCA_021786815.1 Deltaproteobacteria bacterium | reverse complement strand
ACCAGCTTTTCCCGGGATTCGTCGGCCGCGTCAGAACCGGCTTCGGATGGCCGGCCGCGACTATCGCCGAGCTTTCGCTAAAGCGTCCGCGAGGGTTCGTGTTCGGCGCATTCAATTGCGGAGTTGCGGCTGTCGTCGCGGGCCTTCTCGCCGGTTCGAACGGGCTTGCGTGGCTCGGCGCGTGCGCGCTGGCCGCGGCGGGACTCGTGTATTCGGCGACGATGCTGTGGACGTTGAGTTACGCCTATCGGCGCTCGCTTCCGCCCGCCGCGCGTTCCCCTTTGCGTATCCTGCCGTCGTAGGTTTTTCGATGTGCCACGCGGCGCTTCGGATTCCCGCGTGGCGAAGGCGTGTCTCTACACGCGCGCGTGAGGCTGCGTTGTAACGACCCTCAATTGCGCGCGGCGCGGCGTCCCCGCTCCGGGCAGGTTTCCGTCTTCCTGCTGGATCCAGCGGAAAAAGATTCCCGAGAATACGCACATCAGGAACAGGCCGTTGCCGATCCACATGAACAACCCGCCCGCCACCTGATCTTCCATCGGGGTCAGGCCGAGCGGATGCGGCCCGTGCGCGTACCATGTGTACAACACCGCATGAGCCAGCGTGATCGGCGCCGCCACCGCGGTCATCGGGATGAGCAGCAGGAACACGTAAAAAATCTGGTACGGATACGCAAGGCGCGGGAATTCCGGCAGCGGACTCATGATCGGCCACCACATCACCAGGCCAGCCACGATGAACATCAGATGCAGCGCGATGCGCACCAGCCCGTTATGGCAGGCCGCGTCGAGGAAAAGAGGGTCGTGGCCGCCGACGAACAGCGCCGTGAACAACAGAAAGGCGACCAGTGGCTTGTTCAGCAGGTTGAAGAACGGCCGCAGCGGACGGCTCAGCACCCACGGCCTCAGCATCCAGTCGGGCGTGCCCAGGATGAGCAGCGGCGGCACGACCATCGTGAGCATGAAGTGCTCCATCATGTGCACGAAAAACAGCCGCTGCCCGACCCCAATCACGTCCATCGGGCCCAGTGCAACGAGCAGCGCCCCCATCGCCCATCCGAACAGTATCTTACGCTCGCGCGCGAGTTTCCCGCCCAGGCGCCGCGCGCCCCACGCATAAACAAACACGAGCGCCGCGACTACGATCGCGGCGCCCGGCGTGATGTAAACGGCTCCGGTCACGGCTTCATGCTCAATGCCCGGGCAGCAGGATCCTCGCCAGAGGCACCATGAACCACAGATAGTGCGACAGGTAGGCGAACAACAGCAGCAGGGCGATGAGAAGCAGGGCCGCGATCGCCAGTGCGAACATGAAGATCGATGTCAGTACGTAGCTGTCGTAGCGCAGGTGCATGTAGAACATCGCGACCAGCGCGAATTTCGCCACCGACAGGATGATAAGCAATGGAATCATCACCGACGCGAGCGCGCTCACGTAAAAGACGGTGATCTCCATCGCGGTCAGCACCACCAGGAAGGCGGCTACCGTGACGTAAACCGACGCGCCCGGATGGACGTGTTCCTCAAAGTGTTCGTGGATTGCGGCTTCAGCGGTCATGCGCCCTTAACCTTCTGCATCAGATAGACGAGGGTAAAGATAACAACCCAGACTATGTCAACAAAGTGCCAGTAAAGACCGGCCAACTCGACGGACAGCGCCCGCGACTTCGGCAGGCGATCCATGAACGACGCCACCAGCAGCACCGACAGCCAAATCACACCGATTGCGACGTGCGCGCCGTGGAATCCGACCAGCGTGAAGAAACACTGCGAGAATAGGTCGGTCGTGAACCCGAGCCCGTGACCATAGAGGCTCGTGAACTCGTAGGCCTGGTCGCCAAGGAAGATCAGCCCGAAGATCACCGTGCCGCACAGCCATACGCGCTGCCAGACCCTGTCGCCGCGCTGCGTTGCGGCGAGCGCCAGCACCATCAGGAGGCTCGACATCAGCAGGATGAAGGTGCTGAACGACGTCAGCGGAATTTCCAGGACGTTTGCGCCCGGCCCGCCCAGGTTGCGGCTCTTGTAGACCATGAAAGTTGCTATGAGCGTGGCGAAGAAGACGCTCTCGGAACCGATAAACGCCCACACGCCGACCTTGCGCAGATCCTCGCCGCCTCCGCCGCTTGCCGCTTCGGTCTCATGCGTCTTTTGGCCGAAGGTCGGGTACTGAAAGGCCATACCGATTATCGAGAGAAAGATGATAGCGCCGCCGGCCATGATAAGCCGCCACCATGCGACCACCATACCGAGTCCGCACAGAAGGAGCCCGCCCGCTAGCACGATTGGGAAGAAGGACGGCTCCGGCATATGGATGTGCTCGGCGGCCTCCGTGTTTGGCGGGTCGCCGGCAACCGCGGGAGCCTGCGATGCGCGCGAACCGGTGCTGCCGTACTTGCGCGCCCAGAACGCGTCGCGCGCATGGACCTCGGGAATCGTGACGAAGTTGAATGCGGGCGGCGGCGAAGGCATCGACCATTCGAGCGTCCGGCCGTCCCAGGGATCGGCTGGCGCGATCTCGCCGTTAAACAGGCTCGTCAGCAGGTTGATGAACATGATGAGGAAGGCGAGACCGAGGATGAACGCGCTCACGGTCTCGAACTGGTTCCAGAACGTCCAGCCCATCCCCGCGCCGTAGGTGTAGATGCGCCGCGGCATGCCCCAGGTCCCGAGGAAGTGCATCGGGAAGAACGTGCCGTTGAAACCAATCACGGTGAGCCAGAATTGCAGCTTGCCCAGCTTCTCGTTCAGCATCCGTCCCGTGACCTTCGGCCACCAGTAGTAGAACGAGCCCAGTATCGCGAACATCACGCCGCCGAACAGCACGTAATGGAAGTGCGCGACGACGAAGTAGGAGTCCGTTTGCTGCAGGTCGATCGGCACGCTCGCGTGCATGATGCCGCTCAGTCCGCCGATCGTGAACTCGATGATAAAGCCGAGCGCGAAATAGAACGCGGTCGTCATCCGGAGCGACCCGCCCCACACCGTCGCTATCCAACTGAAGATTTTGATTCCGGTCGGAATCGCAATCAGCATCGAGGTGATCGCGAAGGTCGCGTCCGCCACCGGGCCCATTCCGGTCGCGAACATATGATGGCCCCAAACGCCGTAGGACAGGAAGGCGATCAGGATCACCGAGTAAACCATCATCGGATAGCCGAACAGCGGCTTGCGCGAGAACGTCGGCAGAAGCTCCGAGATCATCCCGAACGCTGGCAGCGCCATGATGTAGACCTCGGGATGCCCGAAGAGCCAGAACAGATGCTGCCACAGGATCGGCGTCGCACCCGCAACCGCCTGGTAATAATGGGTGCCGAAGAACCTATCCATGAACAGGAAGATGAGGCCGACGGTCAGCGGCGGGAACGCGAGCAGGATCAGGATCGACGTGATAAGGATGGACCACACGAACATCGGCATCCTCATGTACGTCATCCCGGGCGCCCGCATCGTGACGATCGTCGTGAAGAAGTTGAGACCGGTCAGGACCGTGGAGATGCCGAGAATCAGCAGACCGATGTCCCAGAAGTCGATCGCCATCCCCGGCGTGTACTGCCGCTCGGTCAGGTTGGCGTAGCCGAACCATCCGGCGTCAGGCAGGCCGCCGTGATGCCAGAACCAGCCCATGTGCAGAAACGCCGCGCCCGAAAGGAAAATCCAGAAGCTAAGCGCGTTGATGCGCGGGAAGGCAACATCTCGGGCGCCAATCTGAAGAGGCACGATGAAGTTCGCGGCCGCCCCAAGCAGCAACGGCATCACCACCAGGAAGATCATCGTGGTGCCGTGCATCGTGAAGACCTGGTTGTAAGCGTGGGCCGACAGGAACTTGTTGTTGGGTTCGAAGAGCTGGATGCGGATAAGCAGGGCCTCGATTCCGCCCAGCACCATGAACAACAGGGCGCTCACGCCGTAGAGCACGGCGACCCGCTTGTGGTCGATCGTGTTCAGCCAGCCGATGGGGTCGCCCTTGAGGTAGCTGGGATATTCAGCCGGAATTGGTTTTGGTTGTGCAGCCATGTGCAAAATCCCTACTTAAGGCTTTCCAGGTAAGCCACGAGGTTGTCGAGCTCGGGGCCGCGAAGCCCCAGAGTCGGCATGTTCGCGCCGGGCTTCAGCGCGTCAGGATTCTCGATCCAAGCTTTCAGGTCCTTGGGATCGTTCTTCATGATCGCACCCGCGATAGTGGTCCGGGTCGCGATGTGCGTCAAGTTCGGCCCGATGTAGCCCTTGGAGACCCCGGTGATAGTGTGGCAAGCCGTGCAGGGGCTATTCGCGAATATCGCGGCGCCCTTGGCGGCGGCAGTTCCCGAGGCGGGTTGAACGGGCCCGGCTTCCTGATTCTTCTCCCAGGCGGCGAACTGCTCAGGCGTATCGACGAACACCCGAAAGCGCATGTTGGCGTGCGAGTCTCCGCAGAATTCCGCGCACTGGCCGTAATACTCCCCGGGCGTGTTGGCAATGAACCAGAGGTGATTTATCTGGCCGGGAATGACGTCACGCTTTCCGCCGAGCGCCGGAACCCAAAAGCTGTGGATCACGTCGGCCGTGCGCAGCGAAACCCATATCGGCCGGTGCTCCGGGATGTGAAGTTCGTTCGCGGTGACGATACTGGTTCCCGGATAACGGAATTCCCACCACCACTGGTGCGCGATGACGCTGACCTTCAGAGAGTTGGCGGGCGGCGCCGGCAGTTCCTCGCGAAAGATTGTCCGGATCGTCGGAATTGAGATCATCAGCAGGATGAAGGCCGGTCCGAGCGTCCAGGCGAGTTCGAGCCTCATGTCAGTATGGACGGTCGAAGCCGCCTCGGCTTCGCCGTCGCGCCTTGAGAACACGAACACGGCCAGAACGAAGGCCACGACCACGATGAGCAGGATGAACAGGTCCCACGCCGTGACCTCGACAAACAACCCGTAGATCCAGTTGGCGAAGTCCGATTTCGGCGCAAGCGTGTCCATCGGCGGATTGGCCTTCTGGCAACCGGCCAGAACCGCCGTCAGCGCGAGGCCGAGCGGCGCGAGGCCGCTGAATTTCCTTCGAGCAAAACGCGCTCTCATTCCGACTCTCCCAGGGCGGTGGAACTCGCCGCCGCAATCACGCGCTTCATGCCCGGCAGCGAGCACAGGCCGAAGAGTCCGAGAAATCCCAGGGTCATCAGAGCCTCTACCCATCCGAACGGCACCTTGTGAGGCGAAAGCGACGGCACCACCAGTACGTAGCGCTCGAGCCAGAGACCGATCATCCCCAGAACCGTCACGGTGCCAAGTATGGCCGGCGTGCGCTTGGGCCTTGCGCCCATCAGGACCGTAAACGGTATCACCCAGACCAGCACGAAGGCGCCCCACGAGAGCGGCAGCCACGGCATGTAGTGATCGCGGACGACTATGAAAAAGGTTTCAAGTGGGATATCGCCGTACCAGATGACGATGTACTGGGCAAACAGCGTGTACACCCAGAACACCGAGAATGCGAAAACCAGCTTGCCGTAGTCGTGGAGGACCTTGGGACGGGAGAAGACGTTGCCGGGAGCGAGCCGCTTGCCCAGCATCACGGCGCAAAACGCCATCACCACAATCGCGCTCCACCACGCGCCGGCGAAGAAGTACCATCCGAACAGGGAGCTTTTCCACAGAGGCGAGAGGGACATCACCAGGTCGAACGCAAGCAGCGAGTAAACCAGCACGTAGGCGATGCCAATCGCGGGGGCAAGCCGGCGAATCGGCCGCGGCGGCATCTTGATGTTGTCCGGGTCGGCCGCCCATTGCTGCGCTTCTTCGCTGCGCGACGCTTTGACGAAAGCGAAACTCAGCAACGTGATTATCAGCAGGCCGAGACCGTCGCGGGCGAACAGGAATGGCGTGTTGAGCCATGCCGCCTTGTCCGGTATCGGGTGCAGGATCCAGGGAAAGATCTCGGTGCGGCCGAGATACAACCCCCAGAACAGGACGAAGCCGACCGGAAGGAATACGAGGAAGGCTTCCGCAAGCCGGTATTGCACCTGGCCGGCCCATCGCGCCTGCGTCAGGTAAAACGCCGCCGAAGCGGCGACCCCGGCCTGCGCGACGCCGAGCCAGAACAGCAGATTGACGAGAAACGCCTCCCATGCGCGCTGCGACAATCCCGACGCAAACGCCGCGATGAATGCCACGACCCCTAGAGCGGTGAGAAGCCCGAGGGTCCGGACCACCCCCGCCGGTATCTTCACTTCGTCGGGCGAGATGGGACGGGCAGGTTTGGACGCTGGTTCAGAGTGGGAACTCATTATAGATACGGTCCTTGGTCTTCACGCTGCTTCGCGAACGACGGTTTCCGCGCCGGCTTGCTTCAGGATGCCTTCGACGCGCTCCCTATCCGTCTCGGCGCATCGCACCAGCACTCCGAAGCGATCCGAGCTGAAATGCTCGGAGTAGCCGGGGAGCCGATCGGTTTGAGGCAGGCCGGAGTTCAGAAAAAACCCGAGCGCTGCCGAGAGCCCGCCGAACAGGATCATCAACTCGAATGCAATGATGATGAACGGAGGCAAGGATACTATGGGTTTGCCGCCGGCATTGAGGCTCCATTCCATCGAGGTCCCGATGGTCAGCGTGAATCCGGTCAGGATTCCTGTGATGCCGCCGGTCAGAACCAGGGCGCGTACGCGGCTGCGCCCATAGCCAAGCGCGTGGTTGATGTGTTCGCTCGGAATCGGCGAAAACACACGGGTCGGCTGGATCTTCACGGCCCTGAGCGCCTCGATCCCGTGAACACACATCTCCTCGTCGGCAAACGAGCCTAATACGTCAATCTCGCCGCTCATTTCAGCCCCGGATAGTAATCGTCGCGAACCGCTTCGCGCAGCCAGCGGATGCCTTCCTTCAACTCGGTCATCGAGATGATCGGCATGAACCGCGCAAACAGTGAGAACAGCCCGAGGAACCAGGCGAAGCTGCCTACCGTGATCATTATTTCGGTAATCGACGGAGAATATAAGCGCCACTGTGAGGGGTTGAAGGCGTTCTCCTGAGACACAGCGATGATCATGAAGCGCTCGAACCACATCCCGATGTTCACGAAAATCGTGATGATGAATAGCAGTACCGTGTTGCGGCGCACGCGCGGTGAAAACAGAACCAGCGGCGCAACGCAATTGCAGAAGATACAGACCCAGAACACCCACCCGTGTGGCCCGAAATAGCGCTCGTGGAAGGTCATCATCTCGATCGGGTCCTTACCGTACCAAACCATGAAGGACTCGACGCCGTACGAGTAACTGACGATAAGCGAGGTCAGCAGGACGACCTTGGCGAGGCTGTCGATATGCCACTCCGTGACCAGGTCCTCGAAGTGCAAGAGCCTGCGCATCGGGATGAGCAGCGTGAGCACCATCGCCACGCCCGAGAAGATCGCTCCGGCGACGAAGTAAGGCGCAAAGATTGTGCTGTGCCAGCCCGGCAACTGCCCCATCGCGAAGTCCCACGACACGACGCTGTGCACCGAGAGGACCAGCGGCGTCGCAAGCCCCGCCATCAGCAGGTACGCCATCGACCAGTGCTGCCACTGCGTATCCGTGCCCTGCCATCCGAGCGCCAGGACGGAGTAAAGCATCTTGCGCCACCCCTTCGCCGCGTCGCGCGCGTTGGCAACGTCAGGAATCAGCCCCATGAACAGGAACGTCGCGCTGATGGTCAGATAGGTGCTGACGGCGAAGGCGTCCCACACCAGTGGTGAGCGGAAATCAGGCTGTAAGGACCGTTCGTTCGGATACGGCAGCAGAAAGTAGGCGTACCAAGGACGGCCGACGTGGATGAGCGGGAACAGACCGGCGGTCATGACCGCGAACAGGGTCATGGTCTCGGCAACCCGGTAAACCGCCGTACGCCATCGGGTGCGGAAGAGATAAAGAATCGCCGAAATCAGCGTTCCCGAGTGCGCAATTCCGACCCAGAAGACGAAGTCGGTAATGTACATCGCCCACATCGGTCCCTGTCTCAGGCCGGTCACGCCGAGACCCACGTAGATCTGGCGCGTCCATAATGCAGCACCGATCGCTACGAGCGTGAAACAGAATCCCACCCACGCCCAGTAGGCAAGCCCGGGCGCCTCCATTATCCGGCGGACACCACGGTCGATGTCGGCGTAGGTAGGTCCGGAAATCCTTTCAGCCGCGGCAGCCACTTACGCTTTCTCCCTCTCGTTATAGAGCTCGCGCAGATAGGTGACGGCGGGCTGCGCATTCAGCGCCTCAAGCGACCGATAGGTGCGCTCCTGGTTATTCTTCGCCACCCTGCGCTTCATCATTTCGCCGTTCTTGTCGTTCATGTCACCAAACGAGATCGCGTGAGTCGGGCAGGTCTGAGCGCACGCCGGGACGATCTCGCCGTCACGCACCGGCCGCTTTTCTATCATCGCGGTAATCTCCGCGTGCCGGATGCGCTGGACGCAGAACGTGCACTTCTCCATCACGCCCGCCCCGCGCACGGTTACGTCGGGGTTGAGCTGATAGTTGAGCGGCTCAGGCCACTCGGGCTCCCACCAGTTGAAACGCCTGACCTTGTAAGGGCAGTTGTTTTCGCAGTACCGCGTGCCGACGCAACGGTTGTAGATCTGCCCGTTGAGCCCCTCCTGCGTGTGGTAGGCGGCGAACACGGGGCAGACCGGCTCGCACGGCGCATGATGGCATTGCTGGCAGAGCATCGGCGCAAGAAACATCAACGGCTGATGCTCGTACTTCTCCTCCGGATAGTACCGCTCGAGCCTGATCCACGACATGATTCGTCCGTTGATGACATCTTCGCGGCCGACGAAGGGGACATTGTTTTCCGCGTAGCAGGCCGCGATACACGCGCTGCATCCGGTGCACGCGTTGGCGTCGATCGTCATGCCCCACTGATGCGCCGGATATTGCCAGTCCGGATACATCTCGTAGGGCTTCGGCACCTCTTCCTCTCGCCACTCTTTGGGTTGGACGCCGCTGGCCAAGTCAGTGATTGTTTGCGCCTCGACGATCGAACGTCCGAGCTGACGATTGAGGTATGTTGGCGAAGCCAGTTCGTGTCTGGTTTGTGTCGGATGAATCGTGACCGCAATACTCTGGCTGCCGGGCTTCAGCAGAACGAACGGATTGGCGCCGACGCCGTTCGCGTAGCGGCCCATTGCCGTATGGCCTTGGCCAATCGGCATCGAAACGACGCCCTTGCGCACCCGCTCGGAGATATGGGCCGCAGTCTTGATCACGCCCTCACTTGAGCGAATCTCGACCACTTCATCCTTGGAAATCCCGTACTTGGCGGCGGTCTCGGGATGAATCTCGGCCCAGCTATCCCAAACGATCTGCGTGACCGGCTCGGGTATCTCCTGCAGCCATGGCTTGTCGGCGCCACGCCCGTCGTACAGGAACGGATGCGGGTAGGCGGCGAGGACCAGCTTGGGAATCTCGCGCGAGGCGGGCGAAGTCTTGAGCGCCGCCACGTTGAGCTTTACCTGAGCCTGCTGCGCGGGTTCGATGTATCCGCCTTCGCGCAGCGAATTGACCCAGAAACCCTCCGCATCGGCGGCGGCCGCCTTCGGATTGAGCTTCATCCAGGCGCTGCGCAGCGCGTCCTGGCTGTTCTCCCATGGCGCCGCGTTCTTCACTCCGCTCTCGCGGGCCGAGGCTATCAGCAGATCGCCCAGCGGTCGGCTCCAGAAGACCGGCTGCATCACCGGCTGGCCAAGTCCATGCACGCCTGCGCGCGGGAAGGTGTCGCGCCAATCCTCGAGCGGATGATGAAGCGGCAGAAGCAGATGCGCCTGTTCGCCCGTCTCGTTGGGCACTCCGCCGCCCCATACGACCAGTGGAACCTTTTGTATCGCCTCGGCGGCTTTCCACGCCGCCGGCATGCTGAAAACCGGATTCGTCTCAGTGACGAACAGCACGTCGATCTCGCCGTTGCGCATCGAGTCGAGCGCCGCAACGACATCGTTCGAGCGGGTTTCCGCCTCGGGCGGCATCCCGTCGAGGAACTCCATCGTGCGGCCCAGGTTGCCGGTCACCACGTTGAGCACGTAAGCGGCGGCATGAGTCGCAGGATCGTTGCCACCGGCCAGCGCGACGGCCCCGTCGGCCTTGCCGAACCGCTCGCCCATCGCCTCGATCATCTTGGCCGGCACACCGGTCTGCTGGCTCACCGAAGCCGGATCGTAAGAGGCGACAAAACTCTTGAGCCCGGCAACGTCCACCTGGGCGTTGGGCGAAGCCCATCCCTGGCTCAGGATCACGTTGAGAACCGAAAGCGCGAGCGCCGCTTCGGCCCCCGGAGGAGCGGCGATCCATTCGTCGCATCGGGCCGCCGTGACGTTAAGCCGCGGCGATATGTAATAAGCGTAACCAATACTCAGCTTGCCGCGCCGAGTTTGGGGCGCCCGAAACTCCGCGTACTGCCTGCCAAGCTCGACCGGCGAGCGCCAGGTCTCGTTGAAATCCGCGCCAAACGAAATAAGGACTTCGGCTTTATCCAGATGATAGACGGGAAGGTCGCGCCGGCCGAAGCACATCTCGGCTGCGTCGCGAGCGGGCGTCTCGCTTATCGCCTCGTAAAAAATCGCGCGGCTCGACTGGTAGGCGGCCAGCCATGCCCCGATTATCGTTTGAAGCGTCGGGCCCTGATGAGCCGGGCCGAGATAAGCGACCCGGTTCTTGCCCTTTGCCGCCGCGGCCTTGAGCGCGTCGTTCAGGAGCTTGTCGGCATCATCCCACGAGATGGTTTTGAGCCCCACACCCTGACGGCGCATCGGATTGCGCAGGCGGTCCGGATTGTAGACGCCCTGGAGCGTGGCTTGCCCGCGTGCGCAGATAGTACCCTTGCCGATCGGGTCGGCCGGATTCCCTTCGAGCTTGATAACCCGCCCTTCGCGTATCCGGGCGACGACACCGCATCCAGCGCCGCACTCGGTGCAGGTCGTGGCGTAAAACTGTGGAACGCCCGGGATAACGTTCTCGTCGGGAATGACGTAAGGGATAAGTTTTCTCGCCGCCGGCTGGCATCCGGGGACTGCCGCCGCCGCTCCCGCGGTTGCCGCGAGCTTCAGAAAGGAACGCCTTGAAAACCCCTCTGACATGGTCCTCTCGGTTTAGAAATGGCAAGCGAAACAGTCGGTAGTTACGCCGCGCTGCGTGTGGCAGGTAAGACAAAAACCCATGTTGATTTCATGGACCGGCTCAATCCGATCCATCGTCTGCACCGGCCCGTGGCAGGTCTGACAGGCAAGACCGGCCGCGATATGTGGCCGATGGGTGAAGCGCACGAAGTCCGGAAGGGTGTACACGCGGTTCCATCGGATCTCGAACGGAGGCTGCGTGTGATCCATCCAGGGACGCGTCACCGGCTGGAGTCCGCCAACCAGGGCCGCACCGTGGCATCCGACACAACGCTGGACCGGGGGAACGCCCGAGGTCTGCGAGCGCCGTGCATACTCATGACAGTACTGGCACGGAATCTTGTTTATTCCGGCATGAATCCGATGACTGAACGGGATCGGTTGGGCTACGTCGGATCTCGGCGCCCAGGGCCGTTGTGACAACCCAAAGGTGACGAGCCCCGCAACCATCAGCACTGCTGCAAGGGGCAGAATTGTGCGGTTCATGTTCCAGTTTCGACCGACAAACCTTCGGCCTTGTCGCGGGCTTGTGACGGACGCTTGCGCCGGGGCGACATACCGCCCCGGGGCGCTGTAATCGATAGGCCGCGCAGATGGGTCACAAGCACTCAGTCCACAGGGAACTCCGGGGACCAAGGGTCACCGGATTCAAAACGGTTAAAGTCTCTAACACTGCACTCGGTCGTGATCAAGCAAAAGTAATCGACCGAGGCGCCGGGGATCTTCCCGTGAATCGATACGTCCTGTTGGGACAGCCGCTTTTCTACGCTTCGAAAAGTCCGAGTGCAACCTTTTCGGGGTGCTTTCCTGCACCTTTCGCCCGCGTCGTGCGCCTCGTACGCTGTTCAATCGCCTACTGCGCATGCGATTGGCACTCTTTTTCGCGTTTGGCCGGCGACGCTTCTTTCGTGCCGTTATTGTCCGGTTTCGGAGCTTCGCAAAGTATGTTAGTTAGCTTCCAATCTCATCATCGGGGCACGGAGCGTTAGGTAGTGCAGATAAAAACCGCATCGAGACTCGGTCTGTTGCCGCCGTATCTGTTCGCCGAACTCGATCGCCTGAAGAAGGAAATCCAGAAAAAAGGCGTCGATGTAATCAGTCTCGGCATCGGCGACCCCGATCTTCCGACGCCCGCCCATATCGTCGAGGCGCTCAAGCGCGCGGCCGACGACCCGGCCAACTATCGCTATCCCGACTACCAGGGACTCGACCGTTTTCGCTCGGCCGCAACCGACTGGTACCGCCGCCGGTTCGATGTGAAGCTCGATCCCGCGCGCGAAGCGTGCGCGGTTATCGGCTCCAAGGAAGGTATCGCGAATTTTGCGACCGCCGTAGTCGATCCGGGCGACATCGTGCTTATCCCCGACCCTGGCTATCCGGTCTATTTCTCGGGATGCGTTTTCAACGGCGGTGAGGCGTATTTCATGCCGCTGCGCAAGGAAAACGGCTTTCTTCCCGATCTGGAGGCGATTCCAGCCGAAGTCGCGCGGCGGGCCAGGCTGATGTGGCTCAACTATCCGAACAATCCGACCGCGGCCACCGCCGAAACCGGATTCCTCGCCGACGCGGTACGTTTCTGCCTGAAGAACAACATCGTTCTCGCCCACGACCTCGCCTACTCGGAAATCGCCTACGACGGATATCGCGCGCCGAGCGTCTTCGAAGTGCCCGAAGCGCGCGAATGCGCAATCGAGTTCCATTCGCTCTCCAAGACATACTCGATGACCGGATGGAGAATCGGTTTCGCGGTCGGCAACGAGACTTTGGTCGGCGCGCTCGGCCGCGTGAAGACCAACATGGACTCAGGGCCGTTTCAGGCAGTGCAGGAGGCGGCGATAGCCGCGCTCGAGGGCCCTGAAGACTCGGTGCGCGAATACTGCGCGATTTACAAGCAGAGGCGCGACCTGATGGTCGATGCGCTCCAAGAGCTCGGGCTTTCCTGCGAGCGCCCGCGCGCCACGTTCTACGTATGGGCCGCGGTGCCGAAAGGATACAGCTCCGCATCGCTCACCGAGCGCGTACTCAAGGAAGCGGGCGTGGTAATCACCCCTGGCTCCGGGTTCGGCAAGGGAGGTGAAGGTTACGTTCGCTTCTCGCTTACGGTGTCGAGCGAACGGCTTAAGGAAGCAGTGCAGCGCCTGAAGGCGCTTCGCCTCTAAACGGGGCAGGATGCCTCATCGTGCATTCATCGGCATAGGAACGAACCTGGGGGACCGCGCCGCCAATTATCGGGAGGCGATTCAGCGCATCGGTGAAATCCCCGGCACGCGGGTGGTTCGCCAATCCTCGGTCTATGAAACCGAGCCGGTTGGCGACGAACTCAAGTTCCCGTTTCTCAACGGCGCTATCGAGGTCGAAACCGAACTCGTGGCCGAGTCGCTCATCAAGCGCCTGCTCGGAATCGAGCGCGCGATGGGCCGCAAGCGGATAAAAGGACGCAAACCCCGCGTGCACCGCGGAAAGTATCGCCCGCGCATAATCGACCTCGACCTGCTGTTCTTCGACAACGAAGTGATCCAAACCAAAAGCCTGCAGGTGCCTCATCCGCGCCTTCACGAGCGCCGTTTCGTACTGGCCCCGATGGCGGAATTGGCGCCCGCCCTGATGCATCCCAAGCTCAATGCGTCGATTTCGGAACTGCTCGTCGCGCTCAAGGACCCGCATCGCGTGACCCTGGCGCGCGCCGAGGCTCTCAGGCCGCCGTCGTCAAAGCGGGAAATAGTGTTGCGATGAAGGTTTTTTCTCGACACGGCGAACGTCTGCGGAAGCATGAAAGCGCAGCGGCGTGCGAACGGGCGGAAAATCTGGGATCCTGACAAAACGAGGCCATCGCCCGTGACCGCGGCCAATGCGGCGGTCGCTCCACAAGCTGGATTTAGCGATTCACGGCGTGCAATCATTCGACGGCCTGCGACATCGCACGCGATACGGCGCCGGCGTATCGGTGCGGACACTGAGGAGACAACCGGATTTGCGTGAGAT
>JAJYMR010000074.1 GCA_021786815.1 Deltaproteobacteria bacterium | reverse complement strand
GCCCGCCTCGTTCGGTACCCACAGCGCCGGCGCGCTCGAGCCTCCGCCGCTCTTGCCGCATCCGGCCGCGACCATCAACACCGCGCCACACAACGCCACCAGCGCACTCGCGTTGCAAACCACCGCACCTAATCGCGACTTGCTCATACCCGCCCCTTTCCTGCCAGCAACATAAACGCAGCTTAGTCACCAAGAAGCAAAGGAAGCAATAATTTCTTAGTGTCTGCATCAGGCATCACAAGACGATCTGTCTCGTGAATAGGACGAAACTGTTCCGAAGCTTCGGACGCGACAGGCGTCTGGAATCCATCGCATCGCGCCACTAGGCTTAAGTCGCACAGCACGGGATTCGCCTGGCGGGGGGATCCTGGCTTTTGGGAGGAACCGATGAGCGAGGCCGAGGGCAAAAGGGAGAAAAGCGCCGGCTCAAAGCGCGAGCCGTGGATTATCCGCACCTACGCCGGCTTTGGCGACGCGCGCCAGGCAAACCAGCGCTTCCATCAGAACCTCAAGCAGGGCCAGCGCGGACTTTCCATCGCCTTCGACCTTCCGACCCAGAACGGCTTCGACCCCGACGCCGAGGTCGCACGCGGCGAAGTCGGCAAGGCCGGCGTCTCCATCTGCCACTGGCGAGACATGGAGCAGCTTCTCGACGCGATTCCGCTCGGCACGATTAACACCTCGATGACGATCAACGCGACCGCGCCGTTTCTGCTCGCGCTGTACCTGGTCGTCGCGGAGCGCCAGGGAGTGCCGTGGAGCGAGCTTCGCGGCACCACGCAGAACGACCTGATGAAGGAGTTCGTCGCGCGCGGCACCTCGATCTTCCAGCCCGAAGTCTCCTTTCGGCTCTCGACCGAGCTCATCCGCTTCTCCGTCGAGCACGCGCCGAACTGGAACCCGATAAACTGCTGCGGCTATCACTACATGGAAAGCGGCGCGGGCCCCGCCGAGGAAATCGGCTACGCCTTCGGCAACGCGCTTCTCATCCTGGACGCGCTTCGAAAGGAACTGAAGCCCGACGCGTTCGAACGCACCGTCAAGCGCATCTCATTCTTCATCAACAGCGGAATCGAGCTGGTGCCCGAGATCTGCAAGATACGCGCGTACTTCCGCCTGTGGCCCGAACTCTGCCGCTCCGAATACGGGATCGACGCAGTCGCGTTCCGCGCGGGATGCCAGGTGCGGTCGCTCACGCTCACCGAGCAGCAGCCCGAAGTCAACATAATCCGGATCGCGTATGAGGCGCTGCCGGTCGTGCTCAGCGCGAACGCCCGCGTCTCGGCGCTTCAGCTTCCCGGCTTCCGCGAGGCAATCGCGCTCCCGGACCACGCCGAGCAACAACTGTCGCTGCGCATCCAGCAGGTCCTGATGCACGAGACCGAGGTCACGTCCTACGGCGACATCTTCGAGGGCAGCAAGGTTATCGAGGAACTTACCGCGGAGACCGCCGGGCGCGCTCGGGAGATCGCGATGCGCCTTAGGGAGGCCGGTTACGCCCGTTCTATCTCGCTCGTCAGCGCCGAGCTTACCCGGCTGCTCGCCGAACGCCATCGCAAGCTCGAAACCGGCGAGATAGTCCAGGTCGGCGTGAACGCCTTTACCGGCGAAATCGGGCTTGTCCCGCGCAGCCCGCACGTCTCCGACGAACCCGACTACGCGGCGATCGAGCGCGAGCGGATTCAGTCGATTCGCCGTTGGCGCGAAACGCGCGACAATCGCGCCGTCGCCCAGGCGCGCGAAAAACTCGAACGCGCCGCGGCCGAGGGCGGTGCCGTGATGGAGCCCACGCTGGAATTCGCGCGCGCTGGCGGCACGGTCGGCGAATGGACCGCCGCTCTCGAATCGGTCACGCGCGGACGCTATACGCCGCCCATCCTCGACGCCACGCCCGGCACCGTCGCGCTCAAGGTGCCGAGGGCGAAGCGCAAGATAAGGATCGCGCTCGGCAAAGCCGGTCTCGACGGCCATATCAACGCGGTCAAGCTGCTCGCGCGCGCATGTATGCAGGCCGGGATGGAAGTGGTGCTGGCGGGATTCAAACAAACGCCGGCGCAAATGGTCGAAACCGCGCTCCAGGAGGACGCCGCCATCATCGCGGTCTCCAGCCTCGCCGGCGCTCACATGACGATCGCGCGCGAAACCCTCGACCTTTTGAAGCGCCGCGACGCTGGCGACGTCAAAGTCGTGCTGGGCGGGATAATTCCCGAGGATGATCGCAAGGCGCTGCTCGACATGGGCGTCAAGGCGGTGTTCACGCCACGGGATTCCAACCTGGGAAAGATCGTCGAGCGGCTGATAGAACTTGGCGAGGCGGCGTAGCGCCCGCCTCGGTTCGCGGTCGCAATTGGAACTCTCTGCACAACGCACGGATGGGACGAATATGCGGATTTTTTCTTCGCGTACACTGGCGCTCGCAGCCGTAATCCTCGGCATGGCCGTATCGCAGGCGTTTGCCGGCGGGCCAAGGCCGTGGCTCTGCAGCGACATGGCGGTCTTCTCGTCGAAGCAGCCGATGGTTTACGAAGCCAGAACAGCCGGCGGCACGTGGGTACTTTCCTTCATGCATTTTCAGATGGGCGGTCCCAATGAGGGCCATACGATCGTTGCCCAGCGGGAGCTGCGCTCGGGCGATTCCGTCACGGGAAGTCTGCCCGCAGGCCGCTACTTCGCGGTCGCGCTCCATCGCAAGTCAGCGAGTTACTGGCCCTGCCCTCAGTATGTACAGGAGAAGGACCGCGAAAAACCGGGCGTGATCACAAGCCTGTGCTTCAGCGAACGCCGCGGCGCCTGCCCCGCCAGGGTGGTCGTCAAGCCGGCGGATCCGGCCGCGCCGCATCCCGCGCCTTGAGCTGTGTATTTCGGAAGATTCTGGAGGCGGCGAGCGGATTCGAACCGCTGAATGGAGGTTTTGCAGACCTCTCCCTTAACCACTTGGGTACGCCGCCCCGAAGCTGGCCCGATAGGAAGCCAAAAACTATCACGCAAATCGGGCTTCCTCAATCAGGCCCCGAACCGACGCGGCACGAAACGTCGCCCGTTTCCGCGTCGCGTGCGCATGTTACGGCCAAGTGGAGCGGGACTGTTGTTCTGAGCGGCCTGAGCGGCGAAGAAGCCTCTTCAGCCGCGCGACCATCTCATGCGGATGGAAGGGCTTTATGATGTAATCGTCGGCGCCGAGCGAAAATCCCCGCACGACGTCCTCCTGCGCACCGCTCGCCGTCAGCATCACAACCTGCACGCCCGCCGTCGAAGGATCGTGTTTGATCGCTCCCAACACCTGGAAACCATCCATCTTCGGCATCGATACGTCGAGCAGCACGATATCGGGTTTGAGCTTGCGCACCGTCGCCAGCGCCTCGCTTCCGTCCGAGACGACCCTGCACTCCATCGCGCTCGCCTTGAGCATCGAGGAAACCAGTAACTCGGTCGTCTTGTCGTCGTCGGCCAGCACCACGAGCGGCGTGCGGTTGCGCGACGCCTGAACCGCGCCTTCAAAGCGGCTTTCGTCGTTGCGCAGTATCCGGAAGGCGCGCAGGACCAGTTCCTCGTCGGCCCACGGCCTTACCATGAACTCCCGGATCGGCGAGGCGATTATCGCGGCGTGCCGGCGCATCTCGCCGTTATTTCCGATCAGGAGCGCCGGTTTCTCCTTCTGCACCAGGAGATCCCCGGGAATTTCGCCAGAGGTCCTGGCTGACACGTCGACTACGTATCCGTCGAACATCGAGAGCGGGCTGAGACGCGGATGATACTGCTCGCCGCCTATCTCGTTGGCGCACGCGCCGGCCAGGTCCAGCGCCGAACGTATCCGGACCGCCTCGTCGGACTGGAATCCCAGCAGCGCAAACCGCACTCCCCTGAGCGTTTCCGTTACAGCGTCCTGCAGTGCCATCCTCTCCTCACATCTACGGCCCGAGCGTTCCAACGCCGCAGGTCACGCTTGCGCGCTCCCGCTGGTGGACGGATTCGCCGCGCTGTCACTGCCTCTATGGGACTTGAGCGCGGCCTTCACGCGTTCACATTCGCCACGCAACTCGCCGAACAACTTTACGGCTTCCTGCGCTTTGCGCTCGCGCGCCGTGACCTCCATCCTGAGGCATAGTTCGGCAAGCCGTTTCGCGCCGAAATGCCCCGAGCTTCCCTTGATCGCATGCGCCATGCGGCTTGCAACGTCCCAGTCGGGCTTCTCGACGGCGGCGCTCATCGCCTGCATGCGCTCCTGCACGTCGGTAAGGAACAGGTCGATCAGGTTCGCGACGAAGCCCTCGCCCGCTCCCTCTCTTTCAACCTCCCTGAGCTGCTCGAGCGCGTTCAGGTCGATCGGGCTTGAAGCAGGGGCCGGAGCCGAAGACGCGACAGCCGCCGGTTCTTTTTCCGCCGCGTCACGCGCCTCCTGCGTATGCGATGGCGCCGGCTCCGGCGCGGCCGTTGCGCCCGCGCTTTCCATGGTCTCCATGGGAGCCGCCGCCTCTTTGGCCGGAGCGAGCCATCGGTCCATGGCTGCTCCAAGGTCCTGCATCCTGAGCGGTTTGCTCAGGTATTCGTCCATCCCGGCCGCAAGGCATTTTTCGCGATCGCCCGGCAGCGCATGGGCGGTGACGCCGACGATCGGGACCCGGCTGAAACGGCCGCCCCGGTCGCGGATGCGGCGGGTCGCCTCGTAACCGTCTAGCTCCGGCATCTGACAGTCCATCAGCACGATATCGTACGGCCGATGCGTAACCGCGGTGACCGCTTCCAGCCCGTTGGCGACCGTGTCGGCCCCATAACCGAGCTTCTGAAGCATCGTTAGCATCACTCTTTGATTCACCGGATTGTCCTCGGCCACCAGAATCCTGATCGCGTCATGGACCGGCCTATGGGCCGGCGCCGAGACCACAGGCGCGGCGGAATCGGCGGACGGTGCGGCCCTGCCCGGACGAAACCTGCGCGGTGCCGAGGTCCGCTCGCCCGCGCCAGCCGACCTGCGAAGCGCGGCCGTGAACCAGAACAACGAGCCCTTGCCGGGCGTGCTCTCGACACCTATCGTCCCGTCCATCGCCTCGACGATTCTGGCCGAAAGCGCAAGACCGAGGCCGATTCCTCCTTGTCTGCGGGTTAACGAGCTGTCGCCCTTCGAAAACACGCGGAACAGGCTGCGCTGCGCGTCGGGCGGAATTCCGATACCCGTATCCCTGACGAGAAAATGCAGCACGCTTTGCTCGGCCGTGTGGGTCTCCTCGCTGACCCGAATCGTGACTTCACCGCGCGCGGTGAATTTGAGCGCGTTATCGACCAGGTTCTTCAGCACCTGGGCGAGCCGCTGCGCGTCGCCGACCAGCGGCCCCTCGGGAACGGTTGCGTCCAGTTCCGCGGACAGCTCGATCCCTTTGGCCGCGGCCGTTTGTGCGTACGCTTCGACCACCCCTTCGACCACTTCCGCGGGTTTGAATTCGGCCTGCTCGAGCTTCAGTTCGCCGGCCGAGATGCGTGAAAAGTCGAGCACGTCCTCGACGATCCGCAAAAGCGCCTGCGCGCTCGCTGCAACCGTTCTGGCGTACTCGCGCTGCTCCTCGCCGAGCTCGGTGCCGAGCAGCATGTCGGTCATTCCGATAATCGCGTTGAGCGGCGTACGCAGTTCGTGGCTCATGTTCGCCGCGAACTCGGAGCGCAACCTGCTCGCCTCCAGGCCCGCATCGCGCGCCCTGACCAGCGTCGCCTCATCCGCCGGCTCATGCCCGTGAAGCTTCTCGAAAATCGCGACCGTGCCGAGCACGGGCCCGTCGCCAAGCGGATGGGTGGTCAGGGCGAACCGCCCCTGCGTGGACTCGCCTCCCGGTATCGAAACCTCCAGACGCCTGACGTGCTCGCCTTTTAAGGCCGACTCGAGCACCGAGGCGTCCGCGCCATTGGTTTTCCCATCATGGCGCGCGACAACCAGGTTTCGCTTCAGCAGATCTCCGATCGTGCGGTCCGACGGGATGATCCCGAAGAGATCGGCCGCGTGGCGGTTGTGAAGCACCAGAGTACCGGCGCAATCGAACGCCAGCACCGCATGACCCATCGCCCCAAGCACGGACTCGAGCACATGAAATGTCGAAGTCGCGGCCTTGTGGACCTTGCTCGCCCAGGCACTCCCATGTGGCGATATCGCCGCGCAATAGCACGCCGACTCCGAGCCGTTGCGCTCGCCGGAATCGACGCACTCGCGCGGCCGTGACGCGCCGCCCACGACGCCTGCGCTCTGCGCACTATCGGCCCCGGCGCTCGAACCGGCATATCGCGGGATCATGGTCGCCATCCAACCTCGCTTCCAATCGAGCCAGCCCAAGATACAAGTCGCGTGCCCGGAACGAGGGGCGAAACGCCGGATAAATTCCTCGCGCCACGGATGCGTGGCGTGGAATGGGTTGGAAACTGCCTGCTTACAAGAACCCACTACGGGTGAATGGAGCCGGCGTTGATCACGATTTCGCCGCCCCCGCGCACTCGGCGGCCCATCGCCGCCCCGACGCTCTCAATCTGGCACATGCTCCGGCATGAGATCGTCACCCCTGTGCCACATCACCGCCCCTCGGACGTTGGCTTTTCGCTCGCCGGCTCCTGTATTACGAGGAGGGAAGTCTGGCCGCCGCGCCAGACCGCATCCGGAGGTGGATATCATGGCAGAGGAAACGAAACGCGCCGCGGACACTGTTGAACCGACTTCCTACGACTGGCCCGCGATAATCGACGACCTTAACCGCCTGCTCAGGCTCAAGACCACGCCAATCGGGATGAAGCTTTTTCCGACCGTGGCCGAAATGGAGGCGATACCGAAGATCCGCCGACCCAGGGTGGTCCATACCACCGACCAGATCGTGGCCCAGGCGGCGCGGCTCGGATGGACTATCGGGATCACCGCAAGCGACCTCGTCACCGCGCAGTGCGGGGCGGTCATCGGGCTTCATCCGCAGGATGAAGAATGGCTGTCGGGAAAAAGGATGACCGGCGTATGGTACAAGACCATCGAGGACGCCTCCGCGCATCAGCGCGCGATGGACGTCGTGCCGTACGGCAAGCACGCCGCGATGGCGGTGTCGCCGCTCGCCTCGGGACGCCTCAATCCGCCCGACATCTGCCTTATATACGCAACGCCCGGCCAGATGATCATTTTCATCAACGGCCTTCAATGGGCCGGGTATCGGAAATTCCAGTGGGGCGTCGTCGGCGAGTCCGCGTGCGCGGATTCGTGGGGACGGGCCCTCAAGACCGGCGAGCCGAGCCTGTCGATCCCGTGTTACGCCGAACGGCGATACGGCGGCGTTCTGGACGAGGAACTCCTGATGGCGATACCGCCGCGTTATCTGCCAAAAACGATCGACGGGATGAAGCGGCTTGCGGCCAACGGCCTGCGCTATCCGATTCCACAGTACGGCATCCAGTCCGACGCCAGCGCCGGGCTCGCGGTGAGTTACGGCTCCAAGGACTGAGAAACGCGCGCGGGCCGGAGGAACCTGAGTCCCTTCGGCCCGTATCATTCAGCAAAACGCCGGGCGCACACAAACCTCAACGCAAGCGTTGGATATGGCCGCTTTTCTCCTCCGGGGCCACGATCGGCAGCACGTTCTTTTCGATTCGCGCAGCGACAACTGCGTCACATGTTTCCGTGATATGCCACGGATCCCAGAAACAGGACTTTTCGTCGTTTAAGACATCACTGATGTCGTGCAGATCGATCCCGGCACCGTCAGCCATTGCCGCCTGCCGCACGTCCGCGTATGTCGCCGCCATCAGCCTGTCGAGTCCCGCATACGTCAGTTCGCTGTCGAGCACCGTCTCCTTTTCGAAGTCCGATAATGGGCTCTTCGAATATATTACCGGCTGCCAGTAGAACACGGACTTGAAGCCGGCGTCTTTCCCGGCCTGCTCAACCAGCCGCATATTCTTAGCGTACGTTTCGACGACCTGGCGCGGGAGGCCGTTTGCGATCTCGCGCGACGCGACTATCGCCCAGTACGGCTTCATCCCGCCCTCCGACTTCGAGCGGTTATACGGCAACCAACCGTGAATGCGCTCATACAGCGGGCGCGCCAGATCGAGCATCGCCGCGCGCATGAGCTTTCCGAGGGCATTTGCGTTGACAAAGGTTAAGAGCGCGGCTGTGTACAGGGCCACTCGTTTCGCCGGTAACTGCGGGTTCAGGATGTTGAACTCGCGGGCCCGATTGTACTCCTGCAACGTCAGCCCTGCCGCGCCGTCCTGGTACGCGGCGACTGTATCGTTGACTCCGTCACAGAAGATTACCAGGTCCGGTATATTCCCCCGTTTGAGCTGCAGAAGGAGACTGATGACTTCCTGCGTACTTGAATATCCTGGCTGACCGTAATTGAAGACTTCGACGTTGTGAATGCCGTCTTTCGACAGATCTTTTGCAAGAAAAGACGGAATTGTGTAGTCATCTCGTGCACCGAGGCCGAATAGCGTCGAACCTCCGAACACGAAGATCCGGAACGGCCTTTCCGCCGGTGCGGCGGCCCTGGCCGTCTGATTGAAAGTCCGTCTCAGGCCGTCACTATCTATATTGAAATATTTCCCCTTATACGGAACGGCAGTCCAATAGTCATAGGCATGCCATACGTCCAACCGGCCACTCTTCAGCAGGGCATCTTGCTCGCGGAACATTCCAAGTGCCCATTTAGCGCCATCATACTGCGCGGCTCGAACTGCCTGCTGCCTCTCCTTCTGCCGTTTTTCGTGAAAGTAAACGAACGGTGCGGCGATCAGATCGAGCACAACGAGGATTATGACCATCATGCCGACCATCTGCCATGCTGTGACGATGTGATTCCATAGGCCTCGAATACTGAACATCAGCACTTTCCTTCAAAGTCTCGCCCCGCTGCTCTGGTCGAAGCAAAACGGGGAGCAAGCCACTGCCAGTCCTACGCCGCGCGGTCAGTCAGGGTGGCAAACCTTGCAATTCCGCGTGACCCACGGGAATGACCAGTTTACGACAGAGTCGGAATGTACTTCCCTGGCTCTGCCTATGAGTTAGGCACGGCGGGAAAACGCGCAGATGGGATCATAGAAGAATGCGGAACTTCTCCGGCATTGTCACGGCATCTTTCGCTGGTCGGACGCCATCCGCGCTGCGCCCAAAGATCACGGCGGCCTGTCCGCCGTCTCAGCCGAACGTTGCAGAGGCGAGTGCGGGGTTTGATCGAAAGCGGCAAGCAAAGGCAAAATTTCTCATCCCCTGGTTGAGCGCATCGAAAAGCCTCATCAGACGCCGCAAGCCACTTGGCCATCGTTGCCTGGCTCGGGATTCGCGGCGTCCGGAAACCTCACCATAGCTCCGAAGATTTCGATGCTCAAGAGTGCACTAGAAATAATTAGGGATAAGTTGGCAACCGCGCAGTCCGGGCGTGCCGTACCAATCTGCTGCCAGCCATATCCTGCGCAAATCCGATTGCCGCCGCGGAAACGGCATCCACCACTCGAGCAGGTCTGCTAGCGATTCACAATGTCGAAACGCGGCTTTATGCGTACACTTTCGCTCTCAGAGGAGCCCTCAATCCGCGGCGTTCGAGAATTCTTGAGCGATCCGATTGCGGCCATGATCTCCGGCATCATCGCTTGCGCCACAATTCGATTGCCGCTCTCGCTGATATGGACGTCGTCGATGAAAAACGGCTCCGGATGGTTCTCGAAAACGTGGCTGATATCATTGACCCGATTCTCCGCCGCCTCTTTTCCCATTAGCCCGTACACGCCCAGGAAGAAATCTTTCCAACCCGGATATGCCGCCCGCTCCTGTTCGGCCTCGTATGGTGAGCGCCTCGGCTTGATCACCAATGCGGGTTGCCAGAAAAAGAGGCTCTTGAATCCTAGCCTTTGTCCAGCGTCGCGCACGAAGCCCACGTTTGCCAGGTACAGATCCGCTACCTGCCGCTCCAACTTCCTCTCGGCCGCTGGTCCTATAGTCGCCGCCTTCGCCATATCGCTCCGCACCAACTCTCCCCTGATGTCGCTGTACGTTGAGGGCGCTATCCCGGCAACCGCCTCTTTGGCGACCTGGCCAAGCCCGCTGTATAAAGTGAACTCAAGGAGCCCATCCTTGTACAATGCCGTGCGTCTGCCTGGAGCGTGGGGATTCAACAAGTTGAACTCCCCGGCACGGCGGGGCTCATCGAAGGTCACACCGGCGCTTCCATTGAAAAATGCGGAAGCAGTATCGTTGTATCCATCGTAGAAGACCACTATATCGGGCACGTTGCCGACCGTAGCTGCTTGGCGAGGAACAACGCCTCCTGCGTACTCACGTACCCGTCTTCTGCGTAATTCGTTACCTTGACCCGATATGGCGTCTCGTCCAGCATCCTCTGCAACCACGACGCGATCGTATAGTCATCCCGCGCGCCTTCTCCCCACATCGTTGAACCGCCGAACGTGTAAATGCGGATCGCCTTTCCTGTGTCGTCACGAAGCGTCCGGGGGCCGCGCCACGTCCTGCGCAGACCCTGACTGTTTATATTGAGATACCGGCTGTGAAAGCGCTTGCCGACCCAGTAGCTATAAGGGCACCACCGCGCTGAGGATCTCGCGTCCTCGGCAAAATATTCAGGTGTCCACGAAGCGCCAGCGTATGCGTCGGCAAATGCCCGCGGGTCGATATCGGACCGCCGCGTAGCATAGAGGTAGATTCTGGCCGCGCAATCGAAAATGGCTACGAATAACAGGAGGATGCCGACCTGCAGCCACAAAAACACGATCCAGTCCCATATCCACTCGATCGCATTCCGGGCCCCTTCCGCGCTGTCCGGTCCTGCGTGCACGCGGGAACCTCCTTCCGGTTACGAAACGTAATTAGTTCTCCGGTCGAAAGCCGCTTTTTCACCTCTCCGCACGAAAACATCGTGCGATCTCGCGAATCACATCCGCACACTCAAGAGCAAAAGGCCCACGTCTCATATTCCTGAAGGCACGGCGGAACACCTGAAGAATATCTGTTTGCCTCCTGCTCCCGGCCGTATTTGGCGCACGATCACGGCACGGATTGCGCGCTTCGTCCGCATCGCCCGCGCATCATTTCCAGATGTAACTGCCGAATCCGGGATCGAAGGCGGTCGAAAGCAGCACCATCAGCCTCACGGATTGGCCGTTCGGCGCATAGTTGAGGTGCGTCACGTACTCCGCCGCTACCCGGCCGCTGACCGAGGCAAGCCCAGGCCCCAGCGCTGTCGAGATAGACTCCGGAACGTGCAGGAACCCGATAGATGCGCCCACGCTGCGCTCTTTAGTGAGCGGGTAGGGATAAACATAGGACAAGAGGCCGAATGGCACATTTGGCGCTTGCTCAGTGTAAAAAACGTCTCCGGTAACCTTGTTCAAGCGGTGTGTCCAACGGCCGATCTCGACATCAACTTCACTGGCATTCGGACCCATAGCATCGCCCATAAGGTACCCGTCGTAAACCCAATACAACGAATCACTATGAGTTGAGTAGTTGGGCTCGAGAATTGCGTATTCAAATCGCAGATCGGTCAATCCATCCGCAGTTAGCCGGGGCAGATAGAACCCACCCTGGTAGGAAACCGCAAGAAACGGCAGGAACCGCCCTATCGGCGCGGCTTCCTTGGTGAGATTATCCTCGCCAAGTATCTCTTGATAGACGATCAGGTTTCTGAAGCGTGGGAATCGAAACTTCAAGTAGATACCGCCGCGGGAGTTGGTGTTGCCGACCGAAACGCTACCCGTGTGGAACCCGGTCGCCCGCCCCAGGAAACCGGCAAAGCTGTAAAAGTTGTTGTGCGCGCCGCCGAAATCAATCGTATGCGTGAGGCCGAATTCAAAATCAGGAAGCGGCTTGAAACTGAAAATCTGCCCGTCGATCCACGGATTCGCGAAATAGCGACCGGCGTCCAACTGCCCAAAAAATGTCTGGAACCGAAACGGCCCGAGGTAGCGCAGAAACCACGGCAGATAGCCGGGATGAATGTTCTGGAAACGGACGGCGGGAAACGGAGGCCCGTTGTCGCTCTGCGCCAGTGCTCCGAAATGCCCCGTCCCCCACCACATCTCTTCCTGGCCGAAGGAGATCGCAAAATTGCCAAGGCTCACCACGGCCTCGCTCCCGAGCAACTGACCACGGCCAACGCCCGGTATGCTGCGAGTGAGAGGCCCTGCGATGGCCCCTTCGGTATAGCCCGTCAGAAACCCGCCGAACCCGGCCCATCCCGACAGCCTGAGAATCTCGTTGCTGCCCGCCGCCGTCGGAAGACCGTCGTTATTCGGCAACAGTGGCGTTCCCTCGTGAGCGTCAATCCCGCCGTATCCGGCGCGTGGCGGGAAGTTCTCCCCCGAGGCGCTGACCCACTCACGTTGCTGGCCGCTGGAGAAAACGTATTGCGCTTCCACCCGACGTATAGGATGGAACATCGTGGGCAGATCGTCCTCGGTGCCCGACTTGAGCCATCCGACTTCGTCGTGCAACTGGCTTTTCAATGCGCGCACAAGCTGTACGGCGATACGATCCGGATGCGAGGTTTCGCTCAGGTTCGCCTGCGCTTCCAGAGTCAGCCGGGCCGCTTCGACCCGACTTATAGGTTTTATCTCATCGAGATATGTGTCGAGGTACCCAAGGGCATCCAGAGTGGATAGCTCGTTATAAATCGGACTGTCGAGCGGAATAAATACTACGTAGGTTGAAGCATGCGTCGCTCGGACCAACGTGACGCTGGCAAGCGCCAGAGCAAACAATGCTCCCCCAATCGTTCGCCACGCCACCCCAGCTTTCGTCTTTCCTTCAACCATCCGACCCCGCCCGCGAATCAAAGTTCGCACGCTCACGCCTGATTGGCGCAAGCCGCCAGCGCATCACCCCGGCAAACCGTCCGTTTTCCATCCCCGGACGTCTCCCGCGCCACTCCCAGCAGACCCCGCGCCGCGTGCCGCCATCTGGACGGGGAGTGAACCGATCCCGCAGTGACAAAGAATAGTTGAAAATTCCCGGATTCCGTCGCCTGCGCCATCGTCAGCATCGCCCGCCTCAGGCCTGCGGCAGCGGCCGCTGCGGCTTCCGGACAATAGCCACACTCGACCCGCGCCACCGGCGCTAGTGTCCGTAGGAAATCGAGGAACGCAATCAGAGCGTGGGAGGTTCCGCGTGCAGCGCCCGCCATGCACGCGAAAGACTTGGCGAACCATCGAGGGATGCCGACCGTCCAGAGCGTCGCCAGACAAACGATCAATCGCTGCTTCTTCACACCCCGGCCCCACAGGTTGGCGCCCATTCCGAGGCCCATCACACCGCTGGCGAGCACTTGGCTGATGTCCGCGGCGAATCGGACCGTCACCCAACACGGCCAGGATAACGCAATCAAGCCGCCCCCGTTCGTGTCGGCTCTCCCTGCATCGCCTGAGCGCCCATAATTGACGGCGCAGCAGGGGTCGTCCATCAGGCGAACCAGCCTAAAAACTTGGTCGCCCAGAGTCAAGCCATTACTAATTCAGCGACTTGCTGGGCTAAAAAATAAGCGCATGTGACTTCATTCGCATGTTTTGGACGCTGCGCGCATCCCCCGATGACTTTTGAATGCGAACCTGACCAGGCTCGGCGAGCCTTGCGCCTGAATGTTTTTGAGCGTGACAACGCAGGCGAGAGTACACCCTTCAGCCGCCGCGCTTGCCCGCCACCCGTCTTTGCAAGCGCCCGCCAGCGGCAGATAACCCCGCAGGCCTTTCATCCCGCATGCGCTGCGTGCCGCGTTGCGCTTTAGAGCCGTCCCGCGCGCGTCCGTTGCGTCCTTGCGGCCGAGACAGGAAAATTCGGGCCGGCAATATCCGTCTCAGACGGCCTTGGGCGCCTCGGAAATTTCCCGAGCCGCGCGCGGCCGGCAGATTTCCGCCAACGTCTCCGCGACCGCGATGCTCATCGTCTCCTTGTTCGATTCCAGTCGCTCGCGCTCGGCCTCCCTTGCAAGGTCGTTTATCGAGACGATGCCCTGAAGCCTGCCATACGTGTCCGTCACCGGAAGCCGGCGCACCCTGTTCCCCCGCATCAGCAGCTCCACCTGCTTCAAGTCGTCGCCGACCCTGCAACAGATCACCTTGCGCGCCATCGCAATCGCAACCGGGATCTCCGACAGTGGCCTGCCCTGCGTGTACGCCGCCATACAGATGTCGCGGTCGGTCAGAAAGCCGACGA